>WFRR01000082.1 GCA_015486375.1 Thiotrichaceae bacterium | reverse complement strand
GATTTAAGTGCAAAGCAAAAACTAAAATACGCAGGATTTGTAGCCCCTTATTTGTTGGAAGGTTATGCTCTGATTAAATAAAATTTTTATATTTTAGTTGGTTTTAATTTAAGTAAAGTGCGAGATTAGTGGAATGCACCCATTTTACTCTGTTGTGTTAAGGATTTTATTTCTATCCGAATTTTGGCAGTGGTTCGGGCTTCTGAATGGATGATCATTTTAAACTTTTACTTTGTAATCATTTAATATTTCATGAAGCATTTCTCTTGCTCGATACAGAGTATAGCTTCTTTCTGGAATATGTCTATGATCACACGGAACCCGACAACAAAAGCTAACGAATTAAAGCAAGTGGGAGAATATAGCAAAACGCCTAATAATTTTAGTGATCTCGTAATAGCATTAATTCTAAAGTTTGTCTCAAATAATCAGCATTGAACGGTAAGCCATTGAGCTGTTTTAAGGCAGAAAAATAATGTTGCCACATTAACGCCCGTGCTTTTTCAATCCCGAGTAGCACCACAAAGCTGGATTGATCTTGGTCATCCATATGAGTAGCCTTGCCTAATTGCTGTGAATTACCTTCTTGATCTAATAGGTCATCTTTAATTTGAAACACCAGACCTGTGTGATAAGCAAAGTTTTTTAAATATTGTAGGGTTTTATGACTGGCTTGTGCCAATATTGCAGGCATAATTAAAGCCGCTTCAATCGCATAACCTGTTTTATAGTGACTCAATTGTTCCAGTTGTTTTTGGGTATTAACCTTTTGACTATGCAAATCTAATTGTTGTCCATGACAGATATTCTGACTCACTTCGGCACTATAACGCATCAGTTGTAAGGTATATTTTGGCTTCACATTTAATAATTGTGTTTGTTGTTCAATGGCTTGAAAAATCAGTACTAATGCACTCAGTTCAGCCGTAGCCGTACTTTGACAATGAGTATGCAGTGCATCCACACCACGCCGTTGTAAAGCATTATCTTGACTGGGTAAATCATCAAAAATTAATGATGCAGTGTGCATGTATTCAATTGAACGCAATAAGGGTAATAAATGTTTCTCACTGATATTAAAGGCTTTATGACCAATCAGATAACTCAACCAAGGGCGTAAGCGTTTACCGCCTGCTTGTAATGAATAATTGGCATTATTGTATAAATTTTGTTTAATTTGATCCGTACTAGATAATGCCAATGCTTGATTAAAACGTTGCGAGAAGTCGTCAAATTCCTGTTGATATTGCTTGGCATCACTTTGTTTTTGTACTAATTGATTTTCTATATTAATTTTCAATAATTTATCGAGATAAGGGGGAGCGCAATATTGAGCAATTGTCTGTTGTAAGATAGGTAGAAATTGACGTTTAGCTTGAATAAAAGAAAATTGCTGTAGTAAGTTATTTAAGTATGCTTTTCCATAATTAACGGATTTCTGATGGTGATTAGCAATAGAACGATTTAGTAAACTCGTTAAAACATGTCGATTATCTTTTCCATAAATATTAATGCCAATATATTGAATTAAACTCCAATATAATTGATACGGATTAATTAAATCAGGTCGTTGTTGGTGATATTTTAGATAATAAGTATAAGGTGTGACAGCATTGCTTTGTTTATCTTCTAATAAATCACTGAAGTCATCATGTAATTGATTAAATAAACCTGTTAATAGAATAATTTTTTCAAATTCGGGCGTGAGTTTTTTTCCTAACATGAGTTTAGGTAAGAGGCGGGAATAACTGGATTTTAAGATACAAGGAACAAACAGTTCTTCATTAGAGTAATGTGGATGATCAAGGCTTTTATTTCGGTCAACTTCTTGAGCATAATAAAAAATATAAAATGCATTATACATATCAGCATAGTTTTCAGAAGGATAGTGTGCCTGAATATATTGAAAGCCTGTTTGTAGTTCTTGATAGATAAATTGAATCAGCGAATAGTTAGGGCTATTTTGATCAATTTTCATTTTAACAACCTGATTATTAATCAAAGTCGAACCAATCATTTCAGATACAGTTGCCTTTTCTTGCGTTGTTAATACGCTATTTGCGTCGAGAAAGTCATCAATAAAAGGGTAAGTTAACCCATAGTAATAGCCTATTTTTATTGCATGATGAATACCCAGTCGTTGTTGTTCAGATAGATTTTCCAATGATAAATCATCGAGTTGCTGCATTAATACCCCTAACGTCAATTTGCTCACTTGGCGAATAATACGAGTATGATCAATGCTTTCAGGCAGTTGTTTTTGTAGACTTAGAATTTTTTCATAAAACCAGATAAAACTATCCTGTAAATCCCATTGCTGTAATTGTTCAAATAATTGACTTAAAGGAATAGATTGTGATTCTTTCTTAGCAAGGATTTTCAATAACCATTGTTGTAATTCTTCACTGGTTTTTGAACATTGCTTTTGTACCGTCTCTTTATGAATACCTTTACCTAAATCCCGTAGGTAAATATATTCTACCGACCGATCAATAAAAGGTTTTAATTGTTGATGTTTAATTAAGTAACGAATCGTGCCTCTAAATTCAGTCAGTGGCGGGTTTTTGATTTTTGTACTAAAACGCCATAGCAGTGAATTCGATTGATGCTGTTGCCAATGCTGCAATTCATGCCCAAGCTGAACCGTATCTAAGTGGTTTTGACTAAATTTAAGTAAGGTTTGGAAATAATCTAAGCCTTGTTGATAAGCGGCATGATAGGCAGTTTTTTTAGCAGTGAGTGACACTTAATTATTCCTAATTGAATACAAATAGCATTAATACAGTAGTCTACTGGCTTCTTTTCTTCTTTTAGTTTACCAACGGCGTTGTTTATTAGATCAAAGCTTAAAGATGCTATCTTAATGAATATTAAGGCTTAATTAAACCTTAATAATATCCTTATACGTTGATTCTGCAAGCAATTTAAACAAAATGGTATTGAACCAAAAACAAAGCACCTCTTATCTTAAAAAAATAACCATAACCCCTTATTTATGGCGAACTTTGTTTTAATGCCTGTTATTAATTACAGGCATAATTAATAATAATAGATATAATAAAAATGATTAATATCAAACACTGTATTGCAAAATGTCTCGGCGTTGGGCTATTAGTGAGTATTCCGACTCTTGGTATCACTAATGATAAAAATATCGCCATTTATTATGCCAATAACCCACCTGTCGAAATGCTATCTCAATTTGAACGGGTGATTGTTGAAGCCGATAATATTGAAGCCGATGAGCTGACTCAAATTCGTAAACAGGGTTCTAATGTATTTGCATATGCCAGTATTGGCGAGGTATCAGCTACCCGTTCATGGTATGGACAAGTCAAAAAGGAATGGATTTTAGGAAAAAATGTGGCATGGGACAGCGACGTAATGGATTTATCCAATCCTGAATGGCAAGAATTTCTGATTAGCACAGTGATAACTCCTTTATGGGACAGAGGTTATCGTGGCTTATTTTTAGATACCTTAGATAGTTTTAAACTGTTTGCACTCACTGAAGAAAAGCAAGCGATCCAAACCACCGCACTACAAAATTTCTTAAAAAGGGTTAAGAAACAATACCCCGAGCTTAAATTGATTGCCAATCGTGGTTTTGAAATTATTCCTCATATCGCTAAACAACTCGATGCCGTTGCTGCAGAGTCACTGTATGCCAGTTGGGATAATGTTCATAAAAAATACACCAAGACCTCTCCCAAAAATCAAAAATGGTTGTTACAGCAACTGGCGGCTATTAAAAAGAATTATGGCTTAGATATTATTATTATTGATTATGTGCCACCTAAGCAACGTCAATATGCCCATGAAATATCAAAGAAAATTCAAGATCAAGGTTTTATTCCTTGGGTTTCAACTCCTGAACTTAACTATCTTGGAGTGAGTTCTATTACCATTAAACCCAATAAAGTCCTTGCTTTATATGATAGTAAAATTGAGGGTCATGATAAGAAAAAAGTCATGCAAAAATACTTTAAAGATACCCAAGGTAAGCTTGAATTACATGATATTCAATTGGGTTTACCCAATGCCATTTTGGCAGGACAGTACACAGCGGTAATTACCAGTTCAAAGCCAACTGAAAAACAATCTTACTACCGTGATTGGTTAGCTCGACAGATTCAATCAGGTATAACCGTAAAAATGGCTAAAATTAGTTCATAGAATGTGTATAATAAGTAGCCTAATAATAATATCGATAATCAATATTTCCTCTAAGTATTGACTGTTTTTAGAAGATAAAGAGCGCGCTTGCTCTGCCTTATGTCACAAGGATGTGACAAGTTTTAATGCTGTATTTCACTAAGTAACGTTATCCCCAACAGGTTTCTCAGATTAAACAAATGTTTTTGATATACTCGCCTGCTTTAATTTAATACGGTAAGTGAGTATGAAAGCCACTGATAGCTGTCAAGACAATCAATGTGCAATGCCTGATATTGCTAATGAACCGCACTCGGGTCCTAACTCCCCTTTAGATTGGGTTGGAATGAGTGAAATTGAGCTACCGATTTATGTACTGAATGCACAGAATGAAAAAGTGCAATCACTCGCAAAGATTCAAGCTTATGTCAATTTGATTGATCCTCAGAGCAAGGGCATTCATATGTCACGCCTGTATTTAGCACTGGATCAAAAGTTAGGGATGTCTACTTTAAGCCCTGCCTTATTTACCCAAATCGTAACGGATTTTGCCAGTTCTCATCAAGATATTAGTAGTAATGCTTATTTAGAATGTCGCTTTGATTTCTTTGAGAAACGTCGTTCTTTGCTCAGTGATAATGCAGGTTGGAAAAATTACAAGGTTCGCACCATTACAACCTATCGTAGTGGAAAAGTTAGTACTGATTTAACCGTTGAAGTGCCTTATTCTTCAACCTGCCCTTGTTCAGCCGCGTTAGCACGCCAGTTAATCCAAAAAGGTTTTAATGAACAATTTGGTGAAATAGGTCAAGTGGATTTAGAACAAGTGCATGCATGGCTAGGAACATCAGAAGGTATTCGCGCCACACCACATAGTCAACGCAGTATTGCCCAAGTACGAGTTAAATTAGCCGATGATGCACAAAGTTTGCCCATTTCTTCTTTGATCGATGCAATTGAAGATGCCTTACAAACGCCTGTACAAGCTGCGGTTAAACGTGAAGATGAACAAGAATTTGCGCGTTTAAATGCCGCTAATTTGATGTTCTGTGAGGATGCTGCCCGCCGTTTATATGCAGAATTAAATAGTGATACAAGTTTACAAGATTTTTGGATACGCATTAATCATTTAGAGAGTTTACATGCCCATGATGCAGTTGCAGTGGTTGTGAAAGGGATTGAAGATGGCTATACCGATGATCCGCGTGAATTTCCGAGTCATTAATCGACATCTCATATGGTTAAATGTCGATTAATGACCCTATCATCGTCCTAATGGCTAAGATTTAAGCATAAAAGCTTAGCCATTTAGATAAACGATTTAAGGTCGCTTGGAAGTCTTTATGTTTTACAGGTTTGGCTAGATAGGTAGATGCACCTGCTAAGATACCTTTTACTTCATCCAGTGGGCCTGTTTTACCACTTAACATAATGACAGGCGTTTTTTTGTAATGACTCATTTTACGTAATTTTTCACACACCTCATAACCATCAATCCCTGGCATAATAATATCTAAAAAAATTAAATCATATTGTGTCTTATCAACCTTTTCGAGGGCTTCTTCACCACAGATAGCATAATCTGCCCGAATTTTCGTACTTCGTAGCTCAATTTCTAACTGCTTTCTAATCGCAGCGCTGTCATCAACCACTAAGGCTTGAAAATCATATTGTTTTTCTTCAACGGCTTGAACAGGTACGGATTTTTGTATGGCTTTTTTCCATGCAGGAACACGCGGCTTAATCGGTGTTTTAACGGCGGTTGCTACGCTGTTTATCGTAGTGGACTTTACCTGCACTTGACGAGGGGTATAAGTAGTATCGCGTATTGTAGGTGTCGATCCCGATCCCTTTAAAGCTTGACAGGCATCATCCAACGTTCGCATAACTCGGGTAACTAATAAAGGTCGAGTAATATTGAAGTCGCCAATACCATCTTTTACTAACTTTCCGACTCGAATAAATAATTGCTTTTTTTGTTGCCGAATCGCCGTTTCAATAGAATCAGGATCATCATTAACAATAAATAAATTGGCTTCTGTACTTTCACAGAAATGAAATTTTTTGCCCTTTTTCGCAACAAAGGCAATAACACGGTCAAAAATGGCTCGTTCAGAAGTATTTAAACCAAAACATGCAATTCCAATACTCTGACCTTGATTTGTTTTCATACGGCAACTCTCGTTTATTTATTAAGCTAATTTGCTTTGAATTTATTATTCTTTTCCAGTTTATGTAAGCAGTGATCAATACTATTGCTTAGCTGATCCAAACCAACAGGCTTAGTAAGATAAGCATTAATACCCACCTCATCCGCTAGTTTACGGTGTTTCTCAGTACTACGAGAAGTCACCATAATAATGGGTATATCCCGCGTTTTATCTTGATGTCGTAAGGCTTTAGACAGCTCAATACCGTTAATATTGGGCATTTCTAAATCTGTGATGATTAAAGCAAAATTCTGTTGTTCTACTTTTTGTAATGCATCCGCACCATCTACTGCTGTCATCACTTCATAACCAATCGGCTCTAACATTAGGCTTAACGCTTTACGATTACTCAAAGAGTCATCAACCACTAAAAGTCGTTTGTAAGCATCAGTATCTTCCTGTTCTAACTGAGTATCGTGAAAAATATGAATGGCAGCTTGGCGTTGCTTAACATCTTGCAATAATGAGAAAATATTTAGTACAGGTGCAACCACATCATTTTGTAGTAAACACACCCCATTAATGCCTAAAGTATTACTAAACCAGGGTTGTAAAGTCTTTAGTACAATATCTTGGAAAGATAAGATACGATCGATACTTAACGCATATTTTTGTTGTTTGTAATCAACCATTAAGATGGCCTGATTAATATTAGAATTAAACTCACTCATCTCCCAGCCTAATAATTTAGACAGCGATAAAATCTCTAAAGATTGCTCTTCATAGTCAATATGCCATTGCCCTTTTTCTAACTTAGCCGCATCTTTTTCGAGGTAATGAATCAAACTAATATTACTGCTAGGTACAGCCACTACATTGCCTGATACTTCAAGTAAAGCGGTATGTACAGCAACCAAGGTCAGCGGTAAACGAATCTGTATTTCTGTTCCTTCTCCGACATCAGAATGAATACTCAGCGTGCCAGACATCTCTTTAACGGCACTATTCACCACATCCATTCCGACTCCACGTCCTGATAACTCAGTAACCTGTTCACGGCTAGAAAAACCTGCCTGAAGAATAAGACGCAGCTTTTCATCATAAGAAAGTCGTGTTCCCTGTCTAATCAAGCCTTTTCTAATCGCTTGCTGATAAATATGCTCGGCATCAATGCCTGCACCATCATCTTTTATACTTAATAAGACCTGATTTCCTTGCTGTACGAAGCTTAGTGCAAGATTACCGACCGCTTCTTTATTACATTGCTTTCTTTCCTGAGCGGATTCAATTCCATGATCAATGGAATTACGCAGCAAGTGCAATAAAGGATCAACTAAACCTTTTAATATATCGGTATCAATCGCAAGATCAGCCCCCTCAATGGTAAAGTCCACTTGCTTACCTGTTTGGCGACAAGTCTCTCGAATAATACGTTCTAAACGTGGCACAATCGTTTGTACAGGTTCCATTCTCATATCTAAAATGGAAGCATTTAATTCAGCGTTAGTCTTTTTTTGCAACGTTAATTGGTTTCTAAACTGGCGTAATTGTCGATTTAGCCCTGTTGAGATTTCACGTTCATCACTAATTAATTCAGATAACAAACCCATAATACTGTGCAGTTCATTAAAACTATCCATCTCTAAACTATCAAATGCGCTACTTTCTTTTTGCTTTTGCTGCACTTCAGCGCGCATTCTTTTGGTACTGAGTATTGATTGACGATCAACAGCCCATTCCAATTCATCCAGTAATAAGCGGATACGTTCATTTCTATCATTACTGGACTTTCTCTCTTGCAATAAGTTATGAATTTGATCACGAATTTGTGTATTACCCGAGACTAATTCATTTGAAAGATGCAGTAATTCATCCAATTGTGAGACAGGTACACGTAGATTTTTTTCATTTAATTTAGCGCGAGATACCTTTTTTGTTTTAAACGGCGTAGAAGGTTGAACCACGGGCAACATGGCTTGTAGAGGCGGCAGTTTAAAGTCTAAAATGCTACGGGAAGATTGAGATTGACGGGCTTCATGATCAAGTTTGGCTGCTGCTTTAGTCTCGTATTGCAATTGTGTTTGCCATACTAATAGTTGTTCGGCAATCTCACTATAGTTTGCAGGTAACGCCTGTTTCGCCAGTGAAGCAGCATAGAGTTCTTCCAGTAAATGAGCAGACTGTGTTAGAAGTAAAGCAAAAGCATTCGAGAGCTTGGATTGATTATTAGATAATTGTTCTAAAATAAATTCTAATTTACTTGTAATATCCCTAATCGTCTCTGCACCGACAATAGTGCTTGTACCTTTAAGTGTATGCGCTAAACGGGCTGCATTTTTATATGAATTTTGATTAATATCACCTCGACTAATTTCATGTAGCAAAGTGACAATATTGATAATATATTCAGGTGTTTCACTTAAATAGGCTGCTAATAACTCTGGATGTACTGTTTTACTCCAGTGCAATATTTTACTTTCAAACGCGGCTACTGTGTTTTCTTGATTAGTTTTTGTGCTAATTGTACGGCTATCGTCAATCGATGTATCAATAAGAAATTCAGAATCTAATGCCCCTTCAAGATCCGTTTTAAGGCTTTCTGCTGCAACATTCGTATCTTCTAATTTAGTCTTAGGCGTTTCTATTTCAATCTCAGTTTCAGAATTTTTTTCTGTAACTTCTGCAATTTTAGGCTCTATTTCAATCGTTTTTTCTGTAACCGTTTTATTATCGAGTTCAGTTTCAGCTTCAGCTTTTTCTACTGTATTACTTAAATCACCTGCTTGAGATTTTAGTTGTTGCACACAGTGTTTTAATTGTTCTAATAGTTCAGGATAGTTCTGTGGAGGTAAGCTGCTGTATTGTAGACTTTCAAACATCATCTCCAAGCAATCCGAACTTTGTGTTAATAAGTTGAGTGCTGAAGAGGGTAAGAGCGTTTCAATCGAAAATTCTAATATTTGTTCAAGTTGATACGCGAGACCTGCCACCGCCTCGATCCCAACTACCGCACTTGAACCTTTAATCGTATGAGCTAAACGGGCAGCTAATTGACGCGTTTCTTTATCAGCTTCTCCTATCGTCACTTCCTGTATTAATAAACAGGTTTCAAAGACTTGATCAGGTGTTTCAATAAAGAAAGCTTCTAGTAGCTCAGGGTGAATATCTTCATCCCATGCTAATACATAACTGGATTCAAGTATCTCAGCTGCTTCTATCGATTCGGCTTCTACTATTGGCTGATAAGCAACCACGACAGCATCATCAGGATACTCACCCAAACGCAGTTGTTTAAAGGTCTTGCCGAGTTGTTCTAGGAGAACAGGGTAATTTTGCGGGGGCAAGGTTTCCATTTGCAAACTATCAAACATCGCCTCTAAACAATCTGCCGATTCAACTAATAATTCTGCCACTGTTTGTGGTAAAGGGTTATCAACTGAATATTCTAAAATATCTTCCAACTTATGCGAAAAATGGGCAACAGCTTCAATACCGACGACTGCACTTGATCCTTTAACCGTATGGGCTAAGCGAGCCGCTAACTGTTGTGCTTCTTGATCCGCTTCTCCCGCACTAATTTGACGAATTAATGCCGTGGTTTCTAGCACTTGGTCAGGTGTTTCAATAAAGAAAGCTTCTAGTAATTCAGGGTGAATATCTTCATCCCATGTCAATACATAAGAAGAGTGCATACTCGCACCCAAGTCACTGTCTGGATTTAAGCGATTGGCTAAGTTTTGTATATGTGCATCGTCAGCGACAATCGGCCAATTTGTCGCTTGTACAACATTCGTAAATTCTATAAATAATGGTTCATCGTAGTCCATTAATAAAGCGGATAATAATTCAATCCATATATAAAAATGTCCTTCTGTATTTAATTGCTGAAATTGATTCTGATGAGCCTGTAAGGCTAATATATTTTGCTGCATCCATAAAATAATATCCGTTAGCGCATTAAAACCATACAACTCTGCTGTGTCTTGTAGACGTTCTAGCTCTGTTTGAATCACATGATGAGTATCGTCACTGCTATTATCAATAGTACTTAGCTCGGCTAGTTCCATTGCAACATCAGCTAATTCTTCTGATAAAGCTGTTTTTGTTTCATTATCTAAACTCATGATGATTCTCCTAACTGCTTAGGCATCAGTAAATGTTCATGCTCGCCCTTTTGTAGTGATGAAAATAAGTCACTATGATCAGCAAAAATAAAGTTGAGCTGCTGATAGAGCATGGATGAAATGACCCAATCAGGGTAGTTGAGATGATGATTAATTGACGCATCTGAAAGCAAATTTAAATCAATTTGATACGGTAATTTGTCAATTGCAATCACAATTGGGGAAAAGTCAGGGTGACTGAGTTTGAGTAAGCGGTTTTTTTTATTGGAAATTTCCAAGCCTAGAAGGCTGTGTAGATTGATGACAGGCAATACATCACCGCGCAAACTACAACTACCTAAATACCATTTAGGCACATGGGGAATCGGATAGATGGTATTTTTTTCTAATACTTCTACCTCCAAACCTATTTCGACTAAAATACGAAAATCACTAATGGCATAACAAAATAGGATTTTTTTAGGGCTTGCTGAAGCCGCTGTATTTTGATTATTTGTTTGCATCTAATTGCTCTCCATAAATAGAGGTCATGATTAAAATCGTTACGTGATAAAACCTTATAAAAAGCCTTACGTTTTGATTTTAAACACGGAGATAGATTTCAATAAACTCTTCGCATAATTCACTAAGTGACTACTACGTTCAGCTTGTTCTTCTAGTAATACAGAGGTTTCCTGATTACTTTGTTTGAGTTCGACGGCTTGACGTTGTAGTTGCTTAGAAACCTGTACCTGATTATCTGAACTATCTGCAATTTGTTGCACGAGCGTAACCAAATGATGGGATTTCTCTTGTGTATCATGCATCTGTGAACCTGCGTTTTCTGCCATTTTACTGCCTTCTACCACTTGAGTAATCGCATGATTCATCGTTTTAATGGTATCCGCTGTATCTAATTGAATATTTTTAATCAAAATACCAATTTCTGTGGTTGCGTCAGTCGCGTTCTCTGCCAAGCGTTGGATTTCAGTTGCCACTGTGGCAAACCCCCTCCCAGCTTCACCTGCTGAAGTCGCCTGCATCGTTGCGTTCAATGCCAAAATATGAGTTCGTTCCGCAATACTATTGATAATGCCTGTAATCCCTGCAATTTCTTGAGAACGTTCACCTAAGCGTTTAATTCGCTTTTCCGTTTCACTGATATTCTCTCTGAGATTATTAATGCCATTTACCGTAGCTAATACGGTTTGCTGCGCTATATCTGTGGTGGTAATCGTTTCACCCGCCGCGATATTACACTGTCGAGCCAGTTCGGCAATACGATTCAATTCTGTCGAAGCGTTGGCTAATTCTTGTACCGTGGTATCAATTACTCTCGATTCTTGACTCGATACCTCTAAGATATTATCAGATTGATGTTTTACCTGATTTGAGGCTTGCTCAACATTATTTGCCGTTAATTTTACCTGTCCCAATGTCTCACTAGTTTTAGCCATAATTAAGTTTAAGCTATCTGCTAAAGTGCCTGTAACATCTTCTGTCACGGGCATTTTGACTCTTAAATCACCCTGACTTAACTGTGAAGCTGCTTGTAACATATTGATAACTGATTCATTTAGGTCATTATTTTCAGTTTCAATTTGCAGTAAGGTCGCTTGGCGTTCATCTAGTAGTTGATCAAAATCACGCGCGAGATCACCGATTTCATCTTCTTCTTTGGCATTCACACGTAAATCAGATTGCCCTGCTTTGAAACCTTCAATAATCTTTTTAAAATGTGTGATGGGATTAACGATGGTATTCGCAAAAAATACGCTGAATAAGATACTTAAAGCCATAATCACTAAACCAATAATCAATGCGGTTAATATTATTTTATTGATTAAGTCTTGCACGGGAGCAAAGGCTTCATCGGCTTCAATTTCAGCTAAAATTGCCCAATGGAATCCTGCTATCTTAATGGGTGCATAAGCAGACAGTACGGGGACACTATGATAGTCAGGGAAAATCTGGGAGCCTGTTTTGCCTGCCAGTGCCGCTTGTACTCCTGACGTTTTTATACTTTGTAAACCAACCGTTGTGCCTTTCTTACCAATATTATTGAGTGTATGTTGCGATAGACCGGACTTTCTTCCTGTCGATAAGTATGCCTTAGGGTCTTCAATTAAAAATCGACTATTATTTCGCATAGTAAAATCATCAGCAACTAAATAGGTTTCTCCTGAATCACCTAAACCATGCGCTTTCCACTTTTTATCGTAGGTCATAATGGCGTTAATTTTATCCAGTTTCATTTGAATAATAAATACACCTTCTAACTGTCCTTTGATATATAAAGGGGCAGATATAAATGAAGCATAATCATTATAACTAGGATAGTACGGTGACATCTTTGTTTTAAATGACTTATCTTTCATATCCTTTTTTAATGCAGCTCGAAAAGCTTGCCCTAAACCTGATTTAGCAAAAGGACCTGTTTTTAAGGAGGTTGCATAATCCATTTCTTTAAAAACAGAATAAATCACATTACCCGTATCGGCATCGACCAAAAATATATCATAGAACTCCCACTTTTTTTGATAGGTTTTAAAACGGCTGTGATATTTTGCATGAATAGTGGAATAATCCGTATTGATATTCTTAGGTTTAACTAATTTATCTTTTTTACCTAATGGATTGGGGTTATCAGCAATAAAGTATTTTTGTAATGCCAGTGTATTCGTGTCTAGTTTACTAATATAATCCGTCACATTGATCGGTTTAACTTGAGAATTTTGACGCGAAAACTCTGTAGAAAATTGTTTGCTATAGTAATTCTCAACGGATTTAGAGTGATTGGCTACCGATTGCTTTACATTTGTATTGGTGGTGACCGTGCCAGAATCTGTATTTGCTTTGGTACTACCATCGAGCTGTTGCTCAAATTTATAAAATGCAGATTTAAATTCCATTAAAGCAATGGAAAAAACCACCCCTAAACTAGCAGAGTCTTGTACCTCATTTTCAAGGGATTGAATATAAGTCTCAATTTTATCTTTTTGACTATCTCGTTGAAAAATCAACTGTTTGGTTACTTCTTTTTCTAAAGATTTAGCAACGATTTTATTGGTAATAACAATAGTACCAATGGTTGTTAATGCTACAGCCATAATTGCAATTATGGTTGAACCTAAAACCATTTTTGGTTTCATTTTCATAATATATTCTCCCTCGCTTAAGGGGCCGTTTTATAGATTTTTATAGGTCGGAACGGAACACTCTTTTTTGATGAAAAACAGTACAGAATAGTATGGGGAGTCAATACTGTTTAACATATATTTTATTGCTAATATAAATTTTTCTAATGGGTTAGATAATAGGGTAAGGTAAAGCAAGGATACTAAAATATTAAACTAATAATAATTTATCCAGTATTGCTTGCGAATCGTAGGGCTTTTGAATCAGGTCTTTTGCACCTTGCATTTGTGCCCAAATACGATCAGCACGCTTACCTTTACTTGATACAAAAATAACAGGAATTTGACACGTTTCTGTATCAGCAATAATGTCTCGACAGGCTGCATAGCCATCTTTACCAGGCATAACAATGTCTAGAAAAATAATATCGGGTTTATGTTGTTTCGCAAGGGCTAATAAATTATCACCATCACTAGACTTAATTACATCGCATTGTGCTTGTTCAAGAATACTGGATAGGTAAATAAGTTCGGTCGGAGAATCATCACAAATTAATACTTTTTTCATTACTGACTATTTCCTTATAGAATCATTTATTTTTTGATCAATTAATCTTGATTAATCGTTAATTTAGGATTAATTACCCATGAAGCTAGTCCGAGTTTTGAATTAAGTCAATTTTTATCTGGAAAATCGTAAATATTGATGAAGTAAAAATCAGGCAGATTTATTAAAGCTATCGACTACTCAATCTACCTTCACTGACATACTAAATTAAGTACGATCTGATCTTAAAATATTGATTTTTATAATGATTTTACTATATTAACATTTTCTTATATACTATATGGAAGAATTTAGTCAAATATTTGACACTTTTCGCCGCTTTATACCTTTTTAATTTTTGTGGTGCTAATCTCAAGACTTCTCAAAAAAGTGTGTTGATCTTTTGCATCAAAAGATCAAATTGCGTACTATCTAGTTTTTTTAGCATTAGACAATGGGCTTACAAGGGAATCCTGTAATAGACTAAAACTTATAATTAAGCCCTCAAAAATCATACTGACCACACTCGCCTATGACTGACATTCTCTTACTCAATGGCCCAAATTTAAATTTACTGGGTACACGTGAACCAACACACTACGGTGTGGATAGCTTAAATGATATTGAAAATAGACTAAAAAAATCTGCACAAAAATCTGGATACACATTACAATCCTTTCAGAATAATGCAGAGTTTGAGTTGATTAATCGAATCCACGCGTCCCTAGAAGATGGAACGCGTTTTATATTATTTAACCCTGCTGCATTTACACATACGAGCATTGCCTTACGCGATGCCTTACTAGGCGTTAAAATACCTTTTATAGAAATTCACTTATCCAATGTCCATCAACGTGAAAGCTTTCGACATCACTCTTATTTCTCTGATATTGCAGTAGGAATTATTGTGGGCTTAGGTTCTCAAGGGTATGAACTTGCATTACAGGCAGCTGTAAAAACGCTGTCATCAACAACATAAAGGAACAACATAATGGATGTTCGAGAAATTAAAAAATTAATCAAAATGGTTGATAATAGCGGTATTGCTGAGATTGAGATTATTGATGGCGATAACTCCATCCGTATCAGTCGTACCAGCAGTATTGTAGCTGCACCTGTTGCTGTCGCTCCTACACCTGCGGCACTTGCCCCTGTTGCGGCTGCTCCGATAGCCACTGCGGAGCTTCCCCCTGTACCTGAAGCCACTGAAGCTGAAATTACAGGACATACGATTGAATCTCCGATGGTAGGTACGTTCTATCGCGCTTCCTCACCAACTTCTGGTGCATTTGTTGAGGTTGGTAGTACAGTGGCTGAGGGTGATACTATTTGTATTATCGAAGCAATGAAAATGCTCAATCAAATTGAATCAGATAAAGCCGGTGTGGTTAAAGTTATTTTAGCGAATAACGAACAACCTGTTGAGTTTGGTCAACCCCTCTTTATTATCGAGTAAAGCCAGTTAAATCAACGAAGGTTGCCATTATGCTAAAAAAAGTTCTTATCGCTAACCGTGGCGAAATTGCATTACGAATTTTACGGGCTTGTCGTGAATTGGGTATAAAAACGGTGGCAGTACACTCTACTGCTGACCGTGATCTAAAACATGTACGTCTTGCGGATGAATCCGTTTGTATCGGTCCCGCTTCTTCCTTAGAAAGTTATCTTAATATCCCCGCGATTATTAGTGCCGCTGAAGTCACAGGGGCAAATGCTATCCATCCCGGCTATGGATTTTTATCTGAAAATGCTGATTTTGCAGAACGGGTTGAGTCCAGTGGTTTTACATTTATTGGTCCTACCGCGAAAACAATTCGTTTAATGGGCGATAAAATCTCTGCCATTGAAGCCATGAAAGCAGCTAAAGTCCCTTGTGTCCCTGGCTCTGATGGACCTCTGGATGTAGAAGACCCAGAACAATGTCTCAAGCTAGGTGAGGATATTGGCTATCCTGTGATTATCAAGGCGACAGGCGGTGGCGGTGGTCGTGGAATGCGAGTAGTTGACTGTGGCGAAGATCTCATTGAAGCGATCAGGCTGACTCAAACAGAAGCTCGTACCACATTTAATAATGATGTGGTTTATATGGAAAAATATTTACAAACGCCACGCCATATTGAATTTCAGGTTTTATCTGACAAACACGGTAATGCTATTCATCTTTGTGAACGCGATTGTTCTATGCAGCGTCGTCATCAAAAAGTCGTTGAGGAAGCCCCTGCACCTGGCATTACCGCAGAAATGCGAGCGAGGCTGGGTAAAATTGTTTCGGATGCCTGTGTAAAAATTGATTACCACGGTGCAGGTACATTTGAATTTTTGTATGAAAATGGCGAGTTTTACTTTATTGAAATGAATACCCGTTTACAGGTAGAACATCCTGTCACTGAAATGATTACGGGCGTGGACTTAGTTAAACAGCAACTGCTAATTGCCTCTGGTAAAGTGCTTACGATTAAGCAAGACGATATTAAGATTAATGGACACGCGATTGAGTGTCGTATTAATGCTGAAGATTCTGAAACCTTTATGCCTTCCCCCGGGAAAATTACCCGCTATCATGCCCCCGGTGGTTTAGGTGTGCGAGTCGATGCCCATATCTATGCAGATTATGTTGTCCCCCCTTATTATGATTCGATGATTGGTAAGTTAATTGTGCATGGTGTTGACCGTCAAACAGCGATTTATCGTATGCGAGGCGCATTAACAGAAATGTTAATTGAAGGTATTAAAACCAATATCCCCTTACAGCAAAGAATTCTTGATGACGATAATTTTTATGCAGGTGGTGCAGATATTCATTATCTTGAAAAGAAACTCGGGCTGCAATGAGTGCATTAGCTACGGATAACACAGATAAAGCGATATTGTGGCAGCAGATTATCTGTCGCACTCAAAAAAGTGATCAGGCAGCTTTGTCTGAGGCTTTAGACAATGCAGGCGCAGTCTCGATTACTTATCAAGATGCGGCTGATCAGCCTGTACTCGAACCATTACCTGGTGAGACCCCATTGTGGGATGACATTATTATCACTGGACTGTTTAAAGCTGATAGCGCTATTGCAGCCATTTTATTTAATCTGCGCGATAACCCTCTCTGGCAATTAAAATCGTTACACACGGAAGTATTGGAAGAGCAGAATTGGGAAAGGGCATGGATGAAAGATTTTCATCCGATGCAATTTGGGAAAAACCTCTGGATTTACCCTAGTTGGGCAAATATTCCTAATGATGACAGTGTTAAAATTTTACTCGACCCTGGGCTTGCGTTTGGGACGGGAACACATCCAACCACCGCTTTATGCTTAGAATGGCTAGATCAATATCCACCGACCGATAAACAAGTGATTGATTATGGTTGTGGTTCAGGGGTTCTGGCGGTTGCTGCTGCTAAACTAGGTGCAAAATCGATTGATGCAACCGATATTGATCCGCAAGCCTTGCTTGCAACGGCGGATAATATGCAACGTAATCAAATTGACCCTACATTAATCCGTCATTATTTACCAGAACAGCTACCTCAATGTACTGCTGACTTACTAATTGCTAATATACTCTTAGGTCCTTTAGTGGAATTAGCAGATACTCTGTTAAATTTAGTTAAACCCAATGGCTACTTAGTTTTATCAGGCATACTCGCTTCACAAAAAGAGGCGATTTTATCGGCTTATTCCGCACAATTGACCCAAATTGAATTGAAGCAATCAGGTGATTGGTTACGCATTAGTGGTAAAAGGCTTTAATAAGCATGGATTGTCGATATTTTCGACCTGAATAATGCGGACAATTTGAGTTTTATCCTCTAAAATTCAATAGAGGAATGAGAATCTAATAATTTCTCATTACTAAGCAATTTTAGTTAAATACTGTCTTTAGTTATTTAGGAATTAAGAATTATTCATGTATACACAATGTGCTAACTGTCATGCCATCTTCCGAGTGACGATGAAAGAATTATCAGCCGCTCAAGGTGTTTTACGTTGTGGTGAATGTGGCAGTACCTTTGATGCAATGCAATCATTAAGCACAACTTTACCTGAAGATCGAAAATTTATAAAAAAAGCCAATTTACCTACGATTGAAGATAAAGAACCCCAAGTTAGACCTCAATCTCGGACAGCTTCAGGGGCAAATCATGTTGCTGCCGATGAAAAACAAGATAAATCGTATAAACTAAAACGACGCAGTCAACCCAGCTCTAATCGTTTTCTCTTAATTGCTCTTGTGAGTTTATCTGTTTTATTAGCAGCCCAGATTTTTTATAAACAGAAAGATTGGTTAGTCAGCCAACCTTTTACAGCGGGCGTAACGCGCTTCTTTTGTGGCATTATTCCTAGTTGTGAAATAAAAAAACGGCGTGATTTGAGCAAGATAGAAATGCTCAATAAAAATATTTACTCTCACCCTAATCAAATCGGCTCCTTAATTGTCAGTGCTTCACTGGAAAATCAAGCCAACTTTGATCAACCTTTTCCCTTGATTGAAATTAGCTTACTCAATGCAAAATCACAAATTATTGCCTTACGACGTTTTCCGCCTCAAGAATACTTGGGCAGTAAATTCTTAGAAGGCGAATTAATGTCGCGTGATAATCCTGTTGAGTTCACACTCAATATTGCTGATCCGGGTGAAGATGCGACCCGTTTTCAGTTTAAATTCTTGTAAGCTTATTCACCCATTTTTCTGGGACTTAATATAGCCTCCGTTGAGATTACAACTCCTTGGGTGGAGCAGGCTTTCCACCAACACAGCACAGATTGCTCCTGAAATTGCATCACAGCATCAAATTTAACCGCACTGTCTCTATCTTGATCTAGCCACTCTTTTAAACCCCAGCTACCATAATCATAGTAAGATTGTGCCATTGTATAGAGTGTCATTAAACTTGCGCTTTCTGTGTCAGGATCATCCTGTAGTGACTTCCAATGTTGCAAAAATTGCAAATAACGCGTTTTCATGCGTGGATCACGGTTAGCTGCTTGAAATAGTTGGCGTAATTCATCTTTGCGCGCTTGTTTTAAACGTCCCATCGAACCCATAATGGTCAGGTGTTGACCTGCTTCATAGGTCATGAGTTGCACCTTATATTTTTTAGCAATTTTAGCCTGCCGAGTGATCTTATCCAGTGTCCCTTGCAATGCAGAAGGGTCACCGCCAATGCGTAAATTGCCATGATCAATAATATCGAAAATTTCGTCCAGTGATTGCACCTTGCTCAACACATGACTGGATAAAGTACAGTGAGTCGTACTGCGTTCAATACAACCGTAGAAATATGGTGCAATCGCCAGTGCATCAATTTTTTCACTGGCTTGATTATACTTAAGCATTTCTTCACTCAATACCGTATCCCCTTGTTGACCACTAATAATCTTTACAAGACGCTTTTGATCTTCGGCAAAGGCTTGGTTCCAGATAGCAAAAATATCTAATGAGCGTTGCACGTAATAATAGAGCTGGGCAAAATAATCTGCGCTGCGATTACTATCGGATTGATATTGTCTAGGGGCTTGATTAAGCCCTGTTTCAATGCCCATTTGTTTAACAAAGTAGTGAGCTTGAAAACCTGGATTCCATGTTTCATTGGAATATTCAATATGCGGCTTTAAGTGTTTGCTTAAATGTTGTTGAATATAGCTTGCAAATTGCTCAATATATTGATCATCGGCATAATGCGGTAAATTAAACCAAGGGTCACGATTGAGTTGATTGGCTAATGCGGTCAATACTTCAATCGGAACACCTTTGTGTTGTTGAAAATCACTGCGGGATGAACCACCCCAAGCAGAATCATCCAGTTTAGCTCGCTGATCCCAACTAATCGCCTGATTAATACAGTCCTTAAAATCGGCTTTTTCACGTTTATAACTTCGACACTGAAAACTAGGACTGGCTTCCATAAAGTTCATCATGCGAATAACACTGAAATGACGCAGATAACTAAGGTATTCAGGGTTGAATACAATTTGATTACGGTTATGTCGTAGTAACTGACTAAATTTTACAAACTGCGTGGCAGCAGGGCATTGACTCGCATCGCTCACGCGTAAGAAAGGGTTATCCTTAAATTGTTGAGTATCAATCGGACTATCTACGCTTAAGCTAGCATCTCGACAAATACCCTCGGGCATAATAATACGAATATTGCGAATTGGATCATCAGGGTCAGTTTGATTGATAACCACACTTAAACTATTTGCTTCGGTATATTGCCTTGCATCTTTGGTTTGAAGCTGTAAGTGAATCACCCCTGTATCGACTTGAGTGATTTTTTGCAAGGCATCAGCCCCAAATGATAATTTACCTTTACCCTCATAAAATACCGTGT
>WFRR01000081.1 GCA_015486375.1 Thiotrichaceae bacterium | reverse complement strand
GCATTGAGTGCACCGGATACTCGATCAACCTCTTTGCCATTTTTAAAAATAGCTAATGTTGGAATGGAGCGAATGTCGTACTTGGCAGAAATTGCTTGTTCTTTTTCAGTTTCGATTTTGATAAAACGTGCTTTAGGTTCCAATTGTGCGGTAACTTGTTCAAAAGTCGGTGCGAACTGTTGGCATGGACCACACCAAGTTGCCCAAAAATCTACCACTAATAATTCATCGGTTTTTTCAATCGAACGCGTGAGTTGCATGCCAGTCATTGAAATCGGCTCGCCTTTGTATAATGTATTTTTACATTTTCCACATTTTGGTTTATCGTTTAATTTTGCTACTGGAATGTTGTTTAATCCGCTACAGATTGGACACATTGAAATCATTATTAACGCCTAATTATGTTTGTTATTAAGAATTATTTATTCGCGCATATACTTATTGTAAGTCCGATCTAGTTGATGGGCGTTTTGAACGAGAGACTTTGTTCTCTTTTTCCTTGACTTGGTCTTCTTTAGAGATAATGCTATTGACCGATACTAAATCGTCCACACTTTGGCTGATTTTTTTAAAAGCCTTTGGCGCTTGAATCTCAATCATTTGCTGCACAATCCATTTTTCATCGACATCTGTCGTTGCTAATTTAACCTTTTCAGCAAAGTATCTTAAAAAATGATAATCTGGCTCGTTATTAACAAAGTCATAATCTGAATAATCTTGTGAACGTTGATTGTAGGTATTAACAAACGCCTTCCAATGATTGCCTTCACCGATACGATCTTCTTTATTTTCTTGATAGTAAAAGGCAGACTGTTTAGCCAGCTTATTAATGAGCTCTTGTCGTTGTTCGGTATTGAGCGTCTTAAAGACTAAACGATCTATTGATTGGATAAGGAAGCACAGGTACTCAGCAATCACATCAAAGACTTGCTCTTTTTCAATCACAAAGCCTTCATTGATTAGATCTTCAAGATGATTTTTGGTAATACGCCAGCAAATAAACGCCATCGCTCCGCCAATATCTTCAATGGTTTTAACTTGTGTTTTATGCCACTTGCTTTTAACTCTCATGCAACTTCGCTATTATTATTGTATATGAGAATTTTAACAAGCAATCTCGTGTTAATTACCGGTAATTACAAAGGGGAATTATTCGCAGTTGTAGTTTCTGAAAGAGCCTAAATCATGCACTTTATCAAAACCCATTTGTACTAAATAGTTTTTAGCCGTTGATGAACGTGCGCCTGTGACACAATATACAATGACGTCTTTATCATCATCAATTATATTCTTAGCCCCCATGATTGATTGTAGAGGCAGGTTGATAGCGTTAGGTAGTGAGCCACGAGAAAATTCTGCACTTGATCGAACGTCGACCAATTGTGCGCCATTAGCTATTAGTTTGCATGCATCATCGCCTGTAAATGAGTTGAACATAGTATAATTTCCCAAGTAAGTTTTTAAGTGAATACTGCGATTTCTAGGTATTCAATCTATATTAGTAAACCATTATATACCTATGTTAAGTAAAAAGCAACTTAGATCAGACATTGAAGCAGTTGAAATAGCCCTCAAGAAGCGAAATTTTTCTTTTGATATCAATGCGTTGAATGGTTTAGAAAATAAACGAAAAAAAAATCAGGTTGAGACTCAAGAGTTGCAAAACCTACGTAACACTCAATCAAAAGCTATTGGCAAAGCCAAAGCGGCAGGCGATGACATTAAGCCATTGTTAGACGCTGTGGCTGATTTGGGTGATAAACTTGATGAGGCTAAATCAGAGTTACAATCTATCCAAGCGCAGATTGATGATATTGTCATGGCTATGCCGAATATCCCTCATGAATCAGTACCAGAAGGAAACTCTGAAGATGATAATGTTGAGGTGTCAAAATGGGGTGAGCCAGGGCAATATGATTTTGAAGTTAAAGACCATGTTGATTTAGGTGAAGCGCATGGGTTAGATTTTGAAACTGCTGCTAAGATATCGGGCGCACGTTTTTCAGTTATGACCGGTAAGATTGCGCGTTTACACCGGGCGTTAACTCAGTTTATGCTGGATCAACATGTTGAGAATAATGGCTATACTGAAGCTTATGTGCCGTACTTGGTCAACGCAGAATCATTAACTGGCACCGGCCAATTGCCTAAATTTGAAGCAGACTTATTTAAAACCCACTTACACGGTGAAGAGGGTGAGGCGAAGACGCTTTATTTGATTCCAACAGGTGAAGTGCCAATTACTAATATGGTCCGAGATACGATTGTTAAAGAAGCTGATTTGCCACTCAAATTTGTAGGGCATACACCGAGCTTTCGTTCTGAGGCAGGCTCCTATGGTCGCGATACACGGGGCCTGATTCGTCAGCATCAGTTTGAAAAAGTAGAGTTAGTACAAGTGGCGAAAGCTCAGGATTCGTATCAACTATTGGAAGAGCTGACCGGGCATGCTGAGAGTATTTTACAAGCGCTAGAGCTGCCGTATCGTAAAGTCAATTTATGTGCGGGTGATTTGGGGTTTTCAGCCGCTAAAACTTACGACTTAGAAGTTTGGCTGCCGGGGCAAAATGCGTATCGTGAGATATCATCTTGCTCTTGTTTTGAAGATTTTCAGGCGAGACGCTTACAGCTTAGATGGAAAAATCCTGAAACCAATAAACCAGAATTATTGCACACGCTCAATGGTTCGGGTTTAGCGGTGGGTAGAACCTTGGTGGCAGTATTGGAAAACCATCAGCAAGCCGACGGCAGTATTAGGGTGCCCGACGTGTTACACAGTTACATGGGCGGCATTACCGTCATTAATTAATTTTTTATTTGGAGATAACAATGAACTTATTAGACTTAATCGTACCACCCGCATTTGCTGCTGCCGATGGCATCAACTCAGATCCATCAGGTTTGAGCCAATTGATATTACCAGGGCTTTTGCTTTTGGTTATGTATGTCTTATTAATTAGACCACAGCAAAAACGTGCAAAAGATCATAAAGCTCTTTTAACAGCGCTAAAAAAAGGTGACGAAGTGGTCACTAACGGCGGTGTTGTGGCTAAGGTAATGTCAGTGGATGAATCTTTTGCGACATTGGAAATTGCCGATGGTGTGGTAATCAAAGTTCAGAAGCAAGGCATTAATCAAAAGCTACCAAAAGGCAGCGTCAAGATCTAACTTTAAGGTATAAATAAGCCCATGAATCATTACTCCGGTTTAAGAAATGCGTTAATCGCTTTTTTCTTGTTATTATCAGCACTTTATGCTTTGCCAAATGTCTTTGGTTCAGATTTAGCAGTGCAAATATCCAGCGCAGGTGATGCTGCTATTGAGCCATCTGATCTAGCTAAAGTTACAAACGTTCTAAAAGCAAAGAGCATTCGTTATAAATCAGCAGGGTTGTCAAACCGCCGTATCTTGGTGCGTTTTGAAAATAATGAATCTCAGCTGTCTGCTAAGGATTTGCTCAAAACAGAGTTAGGTCGTAATTATGTGGTTGCGCTTAATCTAGCCCCTTCAGTTCCATTATGGTTATCGGATTTGGGTGGTAGAGCTATGTCGTTAGGACTAGATCTTCGAGGCGGCGTACATTTCTTATTGGAAGTGGATATGCAAGCAGTATTATCAATGTCGATTGATAAATATTATAATGAATTACGCACTTTATTGCGTGATGGCCGTCTATACAAGAGTATTAAGAAGGAAGGCGATAGTATTGCTATTCGTTTTAAAACGCTTGAGTTAAAAGATAAAGCATTGGTGCGTATTAAATCAGATCTTAGTGATTTAGTCGTGCTTGAAACCGATAATCAAGATGAATTATTGGTTCAAGTGATTATTAGTGATGATGCACAAAAAATAGCCAAAAGCAGCGCCTTAAAACAAAATATTACCACGCTAAGGAATCGAGTTAACGAGCTAGGTGTGGCAGAGCCAATTATTCAGCAGCAAGGGTTGGAGCGTATTGTGGTGCAATTGCCAGGCGTGCAAGATACAGCGCGTGCTAAAGAAATCTTGGGTGCGGTTGCTACATTAGAATTTAGATTAGTAGATGAGAAGAATGACCCACAAACGGCTATTCAATCAGGCAGAACCCCAGTAGGTTCGAAACTTTACTATTTTAAAGATGGACGGCCATTATTGTTAAAAACTCGAGTGATTGCTACGGGTGAAAATATTACGGGAGCCTCTTCAGGCGTAGACCAAGAAAATAACACGCCAATGGTTAATATCACCCTAGACAGTGCGGGCGGGCGCTCTATGTTGGACACCACTAAAAAATATTTGTATAGTCGTATGGCTGTGGTGTTTATTGAGAATAAAGTCGAGACATTACGTAAGGATGGCAAGATTGTTAAAAAACGTAGTACCACGAAAGATATTATTAATGCAGCTACGATTCAAGGTACTTTTTCAACACGTTTTCAGATCACAGGTATTGATAGTGCACGTGAAGCACGTAACTTAGCTCTATTGCTTAGAGCGGGCTCGCTTTCGGCACCGATTGAGATTATTGAAGAACGCACCATTGGTCCGAGTCTAGGTGCAGATAATATTGAAAAAGGTGTGTTGTCTGTTATATCCGGCTTTGCTTTAGTTTTATTATTTATGGCGATTCGTTATCGAGTATTTGGCCTAGTGGCTAATATTGCCTTAACGCTTAATCTGGTCATGATTGTGGCAGTGT
>WFRR01000080.1 GCA_015486375.1 Thiotrichaceae bacterium | reverse complement strand
TATAAGAGACAGCCATTCATCATCATAAATTAACTTATTAATATTACAAATATTTTCGCTATCCACACCCACTCACACATATTTTCATGCAACAAATGCAAGAAAAATAGTGCAAATCATGCATGTTTAAAGCGAACTGTTTCTACCATAAAGTATATCTTCAGCTATAACCCCGATAGTTCGAGAAAAAGCATTAAAATCTGGGCGTTTTATCCATCTAATTCTATTCAATTGTTCGACGGGAAATGAACGAAGAATGTCGTGGATTACTTCAGGGTCAGCGCCAACCTCTTTGCTCTTTGCTTCAAGGACAATTTCTCGCCAATCAATATCTTTTTGGAGCAACGCAATGACATAAATATCAGCTATATCTTTAGGCTCTGAACGAAACAGCGCTGTCAGCTTATTGGAAAGGATATTCCTCAAGCTGTCGACCCGACCAAGGACTGGCACAGTCACAATGTCACCGTAATGTTGTGCAATATCGTTAATAAACTCAACCTTTAGCTCCACATCAGGCTGCTCTATCATGGTGATATATACTTGAGTATAGGCCGTTCCCTTGTTAAGGCTAGCGCGATCCACCGCAAAAGCACCCTGTGTTTCAGCAGCAATAAGACGTTCAAGAACAATATCAACCAACTCGCTGTAATCGGATCGTTGGTTCACAAAAAAATCGAGATCATCAGAATAGCGATGGTGGGTATAATAACGACTAAGCGCTGTACCACCTGTTAGAAAAAAGGGTGTTTTTGCATTGTTGACGATATTCAGCACCCCATTTTGTAAAGGGTACAGTTTCTCCTCGTAATATTTTGCTGAGTCGCTCATATTTTTCCTTTTTATCTTTCAAGTGAATCCTAGAAAGAATTTCAGGTGTGATCTTTACAGCCAGCTCTTCAGGGGTAAAAAATAGCAGAAGATCGTACCAGCTTAATTTTTCAAGCATGCGCACCAGTAAATCATCATGCGACCAATGGCCCGCATACGTCTTTACCCCATGAATAACAGCAAGTATTTCTTCTGGACTGATATCATAATCCCAGCTGATTCGTTTTAAGCAACGATATTGATGTTGATCCACCTATTGCTCCTTTTGCTTTTTTTCACTATTTTTAACCTCCCGAATAATCGGGGGTAATCGGGGGGACACAATACCTATTAATCATCAGGTTTTCTTCTTTTGACCTTAGTCCAACATCGTCCATTCAGGACTAACTGTGGGTTGTCTATTGCATACAGGTAGTTGAAACCACCGGCTATATTGATAGCACCCCTATCGGGGTATTAATAACCGAGTAATAACGCAGTCGTTCGGTTTATTCGCAACATTGGGTTAATACCCCGCAGCTTACTGCGGACTTAACAAAGGTTGCAGGCTGTTGATACCCCGTAGCTTGCTGCGGGGTAGTTTATTAAAATCGATATTGCACGGCACGCCAACAATCAAAATTTACCCACCATACATATCGGTAATCAACTTACGTAACTGTGCCGCTTTCGTTTCAGATAATTGATCAACTCGTTTTTTTAATCGTTGTTTACTTATGGTGCGAATCTGGTCAACGGCAATCTCAGCCTTTTGATTGGCACATTTTACTTGGAGTCGAGTTCTCCACTTGGGGTGTAATTTTGAGGTCAAGGGACAGACAACAATGGTTTCGAGATTTTTGTTCATTGAATCCTGGCTGACAACAACGACCGGACGCATTTTATTAATTTCACTGCCAACAGTTGGGTTAAGGTCAGCAAAATAAATTTCATACCTTCTAATTGTCAAACCCTTCCCCCTCAAGCCCATCATAAATCGTTACATTCAAGTCATCCCAATCTTCATTTTCATTGGCCATCGCTTTATATGTATCATCAAAAGATAGTTTATCCTCTTTCTTCTTGCGAAGAAGCAAACCTCTGTCAGTTTCTTCCAGTAACAGGGAACTGGTAAGATCATATTTTTGTAAAAGAGCTTTTGGGATACGAATTCCTTTGGAATTTCCAATAGGTACCAATTTAATATTTATCGTGTGATCATGATTTTCCATAGGACACTCCTTTTATTTTTCAAGAACTATTCATTATGTAATTATTGTAATTACATTTCAGAGAAAGTCAAGGATGAGGAGCCTCTTTTTGTCCTTCATTTTTAAATTCTAGCTTTAAATTTCAAGGGTATCAAATATCATATCAACATATTTTTCTCAAAAACCAATTGAAAAACACTCCCCTCTCCCGACAGGGACTCTACCTCAATCGTTCCTCCCGCTTCGATAATAATCCGCTGACAAACCGCCAAACCGAGACCGGTTCCCTTTCCTGGAGGTTTTGTTGTAAAGAAAGGATCAAAAATCTTCACAAGATCCGCTTTTGCTATTCCAGATCCATTATCTTCAATAGCGATCCAAATATGTTCATCGTGGCCACCCTTGATGATAATTTCACCGCGGCTATCGCACGCCTGCAC
>WFRR01000079.1 GCA_015486375.1 Thiotrichaceae bacterium | reverse complement strand
ATTGAGGAAGTGGCTAGAAAATTTGATATTGAAGTAGCCAATAAAAGCGCATTTTTTGATGAAGTTGAGCTAATTGTTCCTGATATATTGCTTTCTATGCTGAAGAAGAATTTAAGCGATAAGACCAGTTACGTGTCTGAACATGCTATTTGCGATGCCATTATTCGACCTATTCTAGGTATTGTGGTAGAAGATTATCCGCTTAAAATATGGTCACATATTCCTTATGATGTGGATAAAGATAATGGACTTACGGGAGAGCCTGACTATTTGATTGCGGCAAGGAATAAATACGGTGGCATGGCAAGACCTTCCTTGTGTGTAATTGAGGCTAAAAAAGATAATTTTGATGAAGGTTGGACGCAGGCGTTGGCAGAAATGGTAGCTTCTCATTCATTAGGGGCAGATATTTGCTATGGCATTGTCACCACGGGGGATTTCTGGCAATTTGGCAAATTAGAGAGTCAAGTTTTTATAGTCGATTCGCGTTCTTTAGCTGCGACAACGGAGTTACAAACTGTTTTAAATACCATTAATTGGCTGTTTAAAAAAATAGCTTTAGAATAATTATTAATTTAATAATTTCAAATAGTTAAATGCAAGGATTTTTGAATTAAAAACGTGAGCATTTGGGTAATAACACAGGCAAGATGATTTAATCGCTCTCTACAAGAATTTTCACTTTTGTTCCGACCGCTTCCTGACTTTCAATCAATAAACGACCTTGATGCGCTTCGATAATCATTTTGACGATATATAAGCCTAAACCATATCCACCTGTTTTGCGTTGTCGTGAAGGATCAACGCGGTAGAACGGTTCGGTAATATGGGCAATATGTGCAGCAGGAATACCCTTACCGTGGTCTTCCACAATAATTTGCCACGTAGACTTTTGTCGTTTTTGTAGACCTGTTTGCAGCTTGTTATTGTCACTAGGCTTAGCAAAATCAACTAAAGTACTAATGCTAATATCATCTTGTTTATTTTTACGATGTTGCAAAGCATTGCCGAGTAGGTTCTTAATCACAAATTGTAAGCGAACTTCATCTAAGGCGAGTATGGGGAAATTAACAGCTAAGTGTTGTTGAATAGGCTTATTGGGGTAATACTGCCGAATGACTTGTTGAATTAAATGGTTAATATCCACATCACTTAAATTGAGGGATTGATGTCGATGATTCAGCTTTTCAGCTTCCAATAACTCACTAATCATGAGTTCCATTTCATCCAGATCATCTTGGAGACCTTGTTTTAAATCATCTTCCTCTAGCAAGGAAAGGGCAACTTTTGCACGGGTGAGGGGAGAACGTAGCTCATGACTAATCGCCAGTAATAACTGCTGTTTGGCTTTGAGCATATTTTCAATATCACCTGCCATTGCATTAATTTGTTGGGACAAATCTCCCATTTCATCTTGTCGATTAATCTGAATACGATGACTCAAATCCCCTGAACCAATGCGCTTAATACTGTGCTGTAAAGTTTTTAAAGGGCTAATCATCCAACGTAATAATAAATATAAGACCGCTAATACAATCAATAAGCCCAATATTGTATTGATAATTAATGTCCATGCAGAGGGTAAATCACTGTCATTTTGGGTAATAAAAATAGTGAAATAGGGCGGTTTATTAATACGAATCACAAAATGGCGTTGTTTGTACATGCCACTCTCATAGCTGCGGTGCTGTTGGGGGAAAGGTTGGTACTGAATCGTATCGTATAGCGGAAACTCTTTATCAGATGACCAGTGCATTTCGGGGCTGCCAATAATAATACGAATCTTGAGTTCATCACTGAGGCGTTGTGCTTTTTTCAAATCAGGCGGTGAACCAATTTCATTATTAATATATTGAAAATATTGATAAAGATGGGGACGTAAACTATTCTGGAAGTGTTTTTTAAAAGCATTACCTGTGGTTAACTGCATCACAAAAACCATAGCAACGGCAGTCAGTAAAAAGAGTAAAACTAATTTAAAGGAGAGACTTAAGCGTTTAATCGCATTCATATTAAGCCGTGGGCGGAATAAAGCGGTAACCTTTGCCCCAAACCGTTTGGATACATTCCAAGGGTTTAAGTTTTGTGCGTAAACGGCTGACTAATATATCAATCGAGCGAGAAAACAATTCCGCATCAATACCGCTTAAGGCGTTCATAATTTCATCACGCTTGAAATTTTTATCAGGGTTTTCAGCTAATAACAATAATAGTTCATATTCCTTATTGGTAAGTTTTAGCTCGGTCTGTTTTAATTTGGCTTGATGGTTATGTTTATTAATACTCAAATCACCCCATTGCAGAATAGTATTGGGGATTACATTCACCGATTGTTGTATTTTCTTCTGGGGCTGACTGCGTTTAAGAATATTATGAATTCGAGCCACTAATTCACGCGGTTCAAATGGTTTTGCCAGATAATCATCCGCGCCAATTTCTAGCCCAATAATACGATCCATGACATCACCGCGTGCGGTTAACATTAGTATGGGAATATCCGTAAATTTACGCAATGTGCGACATACCTCAAAACCATCCATATCAGGCAACATAATATCCAATACCAGTAAGTCAATCTGACTATTCTGTCTAATACGTTCAATACCTTGTAAAGGGTGACTGTCACTTAATAACTGCAAATCATACCGAGAAAAATATTTCTTTAGTAGAACGGCAAGGCGTAGGTCATCATCAATCAATAAAATGGTGTACATAATTGGGTTATCTGTCATAAATCTATAATAAACATAGGCTATTTTAGAATAATAGATATGCTTAAGGGCAGCCTCCTTGCTGCCCATTGTAACTCATCTTACTTTCAATCTCCTGTAAGACCTCGTTATTATTGTATTGTGGGAATCTTAAAGAATCCCCTTTAGTATTTTTTTTAACAGTTTAGAATCAACCTCCTTGTTTTATCTAATGTTTGACTACTTTAATATAATGGCAATGAAATCTATACGGTTCTAATCAGTCTCCTTAGTGGTTGTTGAAGGGGTGGAAGCTGCATTTGGAGCTGCATCTTTATCATCAGATTCTGTTACGTCATCAACATCGGATTGATCAGAATCTGAACTGGAATCACGGGATGAATCTTTGCCAAATTGATCCATAATTTTTTGAATCTTGGCGCGTTGCTTATCGTCAAGGCTATCGGTAAAGTTTGCAACGGCACTTGCAATATTCGGTGCAGAAGCTTTTAAGCGATCAGCGCGTTTTTCGAGCAAAGCGACTAATTTTGCTTGGTCTAGCTTTGAATCGGATAATAACGCCTTAATTGCTTCACGCGGATTATTATCCTGATGCAATTGCTGCATAGTTTGCTTGAGTGAATCTAAATTCTGTTTTTGTTGTTTATTTAAATCTAATTTTTTAGCAATAAACTCACCGCCTTTGTGGTGCATGCCTGAAAATAAATTTCGACTACTATCATCTGCGGCAACGTAGCTTGCTAATCCTGCAAAAGTGGTAATGCCGATTAAACTGCCAGTAATAATTTTTTTGATCTTGCTCATAAAATAACTCCGTCATTATTCTTGTGTTGGTAACAGCCTTTTGCTGTATTGATGTTGGCTATATTACGGCGTTAGCTTGTAACAAGCTTTTCAAAGCTGTAACAAAGTGTAACTTATTGTATTAATTTATAAAATTGCCAATAACCCAACTCTTGGTATTAATAACCAAACCCTTGGTAGTCTTTAACCAAGGTTAGGTTATTTTAGCCTGCCAGTAACCCAGTTTTGGGCATACATAAACAAATATAAAAAAACAAACAACAAAACAGAAACAGGCGCGAATTAAAAAATTGAGTAAAATTTAAGCTTATGGTTGTTGTTGTTTTTTTATTTGATAATTTATGAGAAAACAAGTATTTACACGATAGCCATCAATGCGAGTTAAACGCAAAAAAGCGAAAGTATTGCTTGTAAATTGAGAATGCGGTGAAAAAACCACTTGAATTAAATAGGCAAAGGAGGGTAGAGTATGCGGCGTTACAGGAATAAACGTTCAGCACAGAACAGCTATTCTACTTTTTTTTGTTAGTCATTTGGCTCTGCTGGTTGTTACGAACAACTCGACAGAACTTTACAGAATCAACCCAAAATTTAAAAGGAAATTGATTATGCACGACCGCGCATCTTACGCGACCGCCTATGCCAGTGCATCCATAGGCGACGCTAAACCGATTAATGATCCCCTGGGATTGTTACCCGAACACCTCAATAGCATTACCTTTGAATGGAATGCTCACCTAATTAAGCAAAAGATTTCAGGTAATTACCTGCGTATTCT
>WFRR01000078.1 GCA_015486375.1 Thiotrichaceae bacterium | reverse complement strand
AGGATAATATTGCTTTCGTAGAGACGCTTGAGAATGAAATTGGAATGGTCGTAGCGAATATGGGTGAGTTGTTGCAAACGTTTGCCTGCGAGGTCATCTTCCCACTTATTAAAATCAATGGTTTGGTGATAAATCGCATTGAGAATACGGAGGTAATTGCCTGAAATCTTTTGCTTAATCAGATGGGCATTCCATTTAAAGGTAATGCTATTCAGATGTTCGGGTAACAATCCCAGTGGATCATTAATCGGTTGAGCGTCGCCGATGGATGCACCTGCATAGGCGGTCGCGTAAGATGCGCGGTCGTGCATAATCAATCTCCTTTAACTGGGTTGATTCTGTAAAGTTCTGTCGAGTTGTTAGTACAACTAACAGAGCCAAATGATTAACAAAAAAAAAGATAGCTATTCGGTACTGAATGTTTATCCCTGTAACGCCGACTACTCTACCCTCCTTTGCCTATTTAATTCAAGTGGTTTTTTCACCGCATTCTCAATTTACCCTCAATAATCTTGCTTTTTTGCGTTTACATCACATTGATTGTTGTGCTGTAGATAATTGTTTTTAAAACAAAAAGCATAAAAAAACAACAACAACCGAAATAGATCAAATTTTACTCAATTTTTTAATTCGCGCCTGTTTTGTTTTTTGTTTTTTTATATTTGTTTATGTATGCCCAAAAGTAGGTTAATGGCGGCATGAAATAACCAAACTTAGGTTAGGGACTACCCAGAACTGGGGTATTCGTACCAAGAGTTAGGTTATTGGGCATTCACTCAATCCTGACTAATAAGTAAAAAACACTATGGATATTCGCATTTTCTCAGCAAGGATTTATACTGCTAACTGAAGTTATTTAGCATATTTATCAGTTTTGGAGAAATAATAAGGTGAGAATTGTTCGTGTAAAAACGCAATGGAGCAATGAGGGGCGTGATGTCTCCGCAGAAGATGTCGTCGGTGTACTAGCCTTTAATGCTTGGCGTATTGGTATGCAGTCCATGCTAGAAATTGAAGAAGAACGCTTTGATGTTGATCGGCAAATACAACGGGTGATGATTATCAGTGAAGTGATGCATCTCTTAGTACATTCACTGGATCGTATTCTTTATAAAACAGTTGATGATGATGATCGAGAATTTTTAATTACTACCTTTGCCCGTAAACTTTCTGATCATGTACATGAGAATGCACGGGGTTTTGAAGGTCCCGGTGACTATCGTACCCCTTTCCTTAATACACTCAATATACGTTTAGCGGGTTATTCGGATACTAAGTGGGACGATGAAAGACACGTACCCGCTTTTTCAATGGCGCGTGAATTTGCTGCAAATGTTGTTTCACAACTGGGTGATAAAGATCGTGAGTGGGCATTAGATTATATCCAACAAGTACTTACCCCTGAAATTATGGAAGCCTTTAATAAAATTCTGATTAAAACAGGGCTATTGGATAAAGTAGTAGAAGATTAATGAGGCTTAATTTAGCCTAGCTAATCACGACAAGGACATTGATTGCCGACATGACAGAGTAATTCATAGGCAATACTGTCTGCGGCGTATGCTACCCGTGTTACAGAAATATGCTTTCCCCATAGCTCCACCGTATCGGTAATATTGGCAGAGATTCCGCGTAAATCAATCATAATCATATCCATTGATACGCGACCAATCAATTGTGTTTCACATCCATTGAGCCAAACGGGTGTGCCCGATACAGCATGACGTGGATAACCATCCGCATAACCACAGGCTACTACCGCCACAGACATATCTTCAGGACAAGTCCATGTTGAAGCATAGCCCAAAGCATCTCCTTTTTTAAAGCGATGAATAGCAATAATGGGTGCATAAAGACTCATTACCGCTTGCAGTCCAGCATTATCTTGATCTTGGTCATTCTGTAGTGGTGATGCGCCATATAACATAATCCCCGCCCGAACCCAGTCTAAATGCGTATCCTGCCATGCAATAATACCTGCTGAATTCGCTAAGCTACGTAAAGCTTTAATACCTTGAGTGGTTTGTTTAAACAGTGATAATTGCCTATTGGTATAAGTGTTACGTAAGTTATCAGCACAGGCAAGATGAGACATTAACCAGCAATTGGGGTTAATTTTAGGGTGTTGATTTAAGCGTTGATAAATTTTCCTGACCTCAGATACTGGAAAGCCAAGACGGTGCATACCTGTATCAAATTTTAAGGCAACATCTAGATTTTTACTCAGTGGAATTTGCTGAAGTAAGGCCAATTGACTCGGATCATGAATAACCACTCGCAAATTATTAAGTGCAGCCGCTTGTAATTCTTCTCTATTTTTATAGCCTTGTAATACTAAAATGGGATGAATAAAATTAGCTCGGCGCAATGCTAAAGCTTCTGAGACTGAAGCCACTGCAAAGCCATTGGCACTATTTAAGCTATGAGCCACTTTAATTAAACCATGTCCATAGGCATTGGCTTTAATGACCGCCATAATTTGTGAATTAGGCGAAAACAGGCGTACTTTTTGTAAATTGTGCTTTAAAGCATGATGATCAATACTGATCCATGCAGAGCGATTCGTGTTGCTATATCCCAAAACTATTCTGCCGTTATTGACTTCTTTAGCAATAGCATACAGGGATTAATTTGTTTCTTTATCTTTTTTAGGTAAACCCATATCGGAAGCAGTTTCAGGTGGTGAGATGGTTGAGTGGTTTGAACTTAGTGAATCATTGGCTTCCAGCATGGCTTCTTTTTGTGAGAGGCGTTCTGATGTTGTTGGATTAAGACGATTCTGAGTATTCGTTTCAAATATATTCTTATCTTGATTTTGCTGATTTTGCTGATTTTGAACAGGTTTTGATGTTCCTAGTGCCTCAGATATATGGTTGTTAGGAACTTGATCAGAGTTATTATTATCTGGATTATAATCACGTCCATCATGACTCTGAAAATTAGAATACAGACCATTAAAAACTAAATTAACAGTGCCAATGGGACCATTTCGCTGTTTAGAAATAATGAGTTCCGCTGTACCTTTTTCAGCACTTTCAGGGTTATAAACTTCATCTCGATAGATAAATAAAATTAAATCTGCATCTTGCTCAATTGCACCTGACTCACGTAAATCTGACATGACAGGACGTTTATTAGGGCGTTGCTCTACACTACGGTTGAGCTGTGAAAGTGCAATAACAGGTACACTTAATTCTTTCGCTAATGCTTTGAGTGAACGAGAGATTTCTGAAATTTCAGAGGTTCTATTTTCCGATTTATTACCATTACCTTGCATGAGCTGCAAATAATCTAATACAATCAACTGTAATCCACCGTGTTCACGCGCTAAACGTCGCGCTCGCGCTCGAAGTTCTGTCGGCGATAAAGCCGGTGTATCATCAATAAATAGGTGAGCTTTAGTTAAGGTATCGACTGCTTTTGTAATATTAATCCAATCAGTATCTTCAACATTACCTGTGCGTAAGTTGGTTTGGCTAATCGTACCTGTTGAAGCGAGCATACGCAGAATCAATTGCTCAGCAGGCATTTCCATACTAAAGATTGCGATGGCTTTATCACTCTCAACTTTAGTCGCAATCGATTCTGCAAAGTTGATTGCTAGTGTAGTCTTTCCCATTGAGGGACGGCCTGCAACAATAATGAGATCGCCCTTTTGAAATCCAGAAGTCATTTTATCGAGATCAGGATAACCCGAGGGAATACCTGTCAGGCTAGAGTCGCTTTTACCCAATTCATGAATACGTTTTAGCGTACTGCTGAGTAAACTTTTAATGGATTGGAAACCACCACTTTGTTTTGCACCGCGTTCTGCAATTTCAAAGATAGCCGTTTCGGCATCATCTAATAATGATTTACTATTTTTTTCTCCAGGACTAAAGGCAGACTCAGAAATATTGGTGCCGACATCAATTAATTGTCGTAATACTGAACACTCACGCACAATATCTGCATAAGCGCGAATATTCGCGGCACTAGGAGTATCTTTTGCCATTGTGCCTAAATAGGCAAAGCCGCCCGCCTCTTCCAAAAGGTCACGTTTACCTAACCATTCTGATAAGGTCACAATATCTAATGGCTGTGATTCATCAGAAAGATATTCAATGGCACGAAAGATAATACGGTGATCATGACGATAAAAATCTTCTTCAGAAACTCGATCGGCAATTTTCTCCCATGCTTGATTTTCCAGCATTAATCCCCCTAAAACAGATTGCTCTGCTTCGAGTGAATGGGGAGGGACTTTGAGTGATTCAGTCGGTTCGTGCGGCTGCATAAGTATATTTTTTATTCGATTATTAACTTTTAGGGAGTCAGAATACAATCATCCTAAATGACTGCTCAATAGAATGGAATCACAAAGTAAAAAAAGCCCTGTAAGATAAGACTTACAAGGCTTTTTAATCGTCGAAATCGAATAGATTCTATTGCGATTTTTCAGGAAAAGCGATAGAAGTAAAATTAATCGACACTTACTTCTATTGATGCAGTCGCGTTTATTCTTCTGCTTCAACAATCACTTGTATCACTGCATCAACACCTGTGTGTAAATGGACACCTACTTCATATTCGCCAATAGCACGAATAGGTCCATCAGGCATACGAATTTCACTCCGTTCTACCTCAACACCCGTAGCATTAATCGCTTCGGTTACTTCTACATTAGTAACTGAACCGAATAATTTACCTTCTTGACCTGCATTAGCGGCAATAGTCAGTACCATCTCGCTTAATTGCTCAAGACGGACTTCAGCAGCTTTAACAGCGACAGCGGCGCTGGCTTCTAATTCAGCACGACGGGCTTCAAATGCTTTAAGATTATCTGCAGTGGCAGGTTGAGCCTTACCTTTTGGGAATAAGAAATTCCGTGCATAACCTGCTTTAACAGAGGTTAATGTCCCTAGTTCACCTAGGTTTTCAACTGTTTCAAGAAGTATAACTTCCATAATGTTCACCTTTATTTACTCTCAGCCCTGCATCATTATTATGATAAGACTGATTTAATTAATCTTTTTTTGCTGCGAGTGTATTTCTAAAATCTGCAAAGCTATCAATCATTCCAAAAGAAACTAATAATATCAGCATAATCATACTACTAGGGAAAATTGGCATAATCAGTACATACAATGCCACTAACCAAGCAGTGTGCATTTGCATTTTTTTAACCAAACCATGCATTAAACCTAAACCATGCAAACAGAAAAATAACATGGCAACAACCGCCATATCACCTAACATTTGATTTTCAGTAAACGCATAAATAGCGACGATAATGAGTACAAAAATAGTTGGTAATTTACCCATCCGTAATTCACGGAATTCTTCGCCAAAACCACCGGGGTGATAGAGGATTGATTGCCAATAACGGGCAATAAACAATGAACCTATCCATGTGATTAATAAACCCAGTGCCAGTAAGGCAGTTGCCCACGTTGCAACCAGATCAATCATTGCTTTAATTTCGTTCGTTTTATCTGTTTGTTGACTTAAAAATGCTTTGCTTAACTGTTCAAGCGGCTCTTTCCAAAATTGAGCAGGGTCAGAAACACTAAGGTGGAATAGTAATAAACCACCCATCGCAATTAACAATATTATCTGTAATGTAGCCGTCCATGAGACGGTACGGTTTAATAAGGCAGCAATCAGTACCATTGGCAACCATTGCTGTAAGCCTGATACAAATCCCATCAGTGCATCACCTTGCAGTATCACCACACTGGCCAGTGTCAATATAAGACTGGCGGCTAATGCAATGATAATGCCTTGTTGCATTCCTTTACGTAGCGTTACTAACGCGACTGCCGCTGCACTAAAAAATGCAAACGGGGGCATAAGTAAAGAAAGCAGAGCAAATGCACTTGTAAAAATGATTGCCTGCCAACGACCTGCCATAATAAAGCTGGCCATGATCTACCTCTTAAACGTTAAATATAGATAATGACGTAATAATACGTCGTTTACTTATGTTGATCCGTATAAGGAATCAAAGAAAGGAAACGGGCGCGTTTTACGGCGGTTGCTAATTGACGCTGATACTTCGCTTTTGTGCCGGTAATACGACTCGGTACAATTTTACCTGTTTCAGTAATAAAGGCTTTAAGTGTATCAAGATCTTTATAATCAATCTGAGTAACACCCTTTGCGGTGAATTGGCAAAACTTTTTACGACGAAAATGACGTGACATAATGAATCTCCTTAAATTATGCAGCTTCTTCTTTCTTAAGAGGAGAAGCACCTTCAGGTGCAGCATCCATACGAATAGTCAAATGACGTAATACCGCATCGTTGAAACGGAATAGGTCTTCTAACTCAGCTAATGTTTGTGTTTCACACTCAATATTCATTAATACATAGTGTGCTTTATGCAGCTTTTCAATTGGGTAAGCCAATTGACGACGACCCCAATCTTCTTCACGGTGCATTGTGCCGCTATTATCTTCGATTAGTTTGCGGTAACGCTCTAGCATTGCTGTAACTTGTTCGCTCTGATCTGGATGAACCAGCATCACGATTTCATAATGTCTCATTTAGAAACTCCTTTCGGATTAAAACAGTTATTGGTTAGTGTCATTACACTTAACTCAATAACAAGGAGAGGGAATTCGGTTAAAAATTCCCAACATGCATCATTCCAAATAGGGGGAAGATACAAGGAGCGGCATTATCAGGTAGACGTGTATGAAAGTCAATTGCTGCTCTTAAAGTCCAGCGATTCTAGACAAAACGCATGGCTTCTATCACATCTTCTAAGGTTTCACGGGCAATTTCACGAGCAGATTCACTGCCTTCTTGCAAAATAGCCTTAAGTTGCTGACGATCATTTTTATAATCATTAGCTCGTTCACGAATGGGATCTAGTTCTTTTTGCACCGCATCAATCACAGGACGTTTACAGTCAATACAACCAATTCCTGCGGTACGACAGCCCTCACTCGCCCATGTTTTAACCTCTTCGTCAGAGTAAATTTCATGTAATTGCCAAACAGGACAACGATCAGGATCACCAGGATCGGTTAAACGAACCCGTTGTGTATCCGTCGGCATCGTCCGAATTTTACGTTCGACTTCAGTCGCATCTTCGGTCAATGCAATGGTATTACCGTAAGATTTAGACATCTTCTGTCCATCCAAACCGGGCATTTTTGATGCTTTGGTGAGTACAGCTTGAGGTTCAGGTAAAATAATTTTCCCTATGCCTTCGAGATAACCAAATAAACGTTCCTTATCACCCAGTGAGATATTTTGCTGTCCTGCTAAAAAGGCTTGGGCAATCGCTAAGGCTTCTGTATCACCATTTTGCTGATAAGCCTGACGATAGTTGCGATATTGACGAGCATTCTTTTTGCCCATTTTTTTAATCGCAGTCTCTGCATTTTGTTCGAAGTTAGGCTCACGTCCATAAAGATGATTAAAACGTCGGGCGACTTCACGAGTTAATTCAATATGTGCGACTTGATCTTCACCGACAGGGACAGCATCGGCTTTGTACAATAAAATATCTGCAGATTGCAATAAAGGATAGCCGAGGAAGCCATAGGTGGATAAATCCCGCTCTTTAAGTTTTTTCTGTTGATCCTTAAAAGTAGGCACACGCTCTAACCAACTTAATGGGGTAATCATTGAGAGTAATAAATGTAACTCGGCATGTTCAGGCACGGCTGATTGCACAAAGAGCGTTGCGGCACTTGGGTCAATCCCTGCGGCAAGCCAATCAATCAACATATCCTCAACACTGTTGGCAATATTGGAAGTATCATTATAATGGGTTGTCAAGGCGTGCCAATCTGCAACAAAGAAAAAGCATTCATACTCGCGTTGCATTTCAACCCAATTTTTTAAAACACCGTGATAATGACCTAGATGTAATTTTCCTGTGGGTCTCATACCCGAAACGACGCGTTTTGTTTGTGAAGAAGTTGTGTCCACGTTTTTTCCTTAAGCCGCAATAAAAATAGATAAAATAAATTGTGTAATTGGAACAATAAGCGGACCAATTATAAAGTCTAATGCACCAATGACTAATAGAACAATGAGGACTATAAAACCATAGGGTTCAATTTTATCCAACATATTCGCCATATGTCTTGGCACAATACCTGCTAATACGCGTCCTCCGTCTAAAGGGGGCAAAGGCAACAAGTTTAAAACCATTAAGAAAACATTGATTAAAATGCCATTAATGGCCATTTGTGTAACCCCTTTAGCAATCGCAGGATCACTTAAATTCATCCCCAGTAAAATAATAAAGCCCCACGCAAATGCCATCGCTAAATTCGCAAGCGGGCCTGCAATCGCAACCAATGCCATATCTTTACGTGGCTCTTTCAAATTATTAACATTAACGGGAACGGGTTTGGCATAACCAAATAAAAAGGGCGATGACATTAAAATTAATAACCCTGGAATCAATAAAGTTCCAATCGGATCAATATGTTTAATCGGATTAATCGTCAAGCGCCCCAACATTTTAGCGGTTGAGTCTCCCAGTTTATTCGCTGCCCAACCGTGTGCATATTCATGCAGTGTAATGGCAAGCAAAACGGGGAGTATCCACGTCGCTATTTTGTAAATTAGATCACTATCCATTCTGTTTTCCTTGTTTGATTGGATTTATTGAGAGTTATTGCTGCTTGGTTTAGTGTCGCATTAGCCAATCAACATCCCCTTTTCCATGTCGTATAATTTCGGGGGCATCAGCCATTAAATCAATAATACTGGTTGGTTCATAGCCACAAAAACCACCATCAATAATTAACTCAACCTGCCGATCCAATGCGAGTTGAATTTGATAAGGATCGTTCAGCGGTAAATCATCATCAGGCATAATTAATGTACTGGACATTAAAGGCGCATCCATTTCCTCTAGTAAAGCTTGAGCAATATTGTGGTTAGGAATACGCAGACCAATGGTTTTACGTTTTGCATTTTGTAAACGGCGGGGGACATCTCGGGTGGCTTTTAATATAAAGGTATAAGCACCGGGGGTCAGTGTTTTAAGCAGGCGATAGTTGATGTTATCGACAATACCGTACTTAGAAATTTCTGAAAGATCACGACACATCAAGGTAAAATGATGCTTGCTATCTAAACCACGTAGGCGACGAATTCGATCTCGGGCAGCTTTATTGTCAATATGACAACCAATCGCGTAACAAGAATCGGTTGGATATACAACAATACCACCACGATTGATAATCTCCACAGCTTGATAAATCAGACGAGCTTGTGGATTGTCAGGATGAATATAAAGGGTTTGGCTCATTTGAGAGTGAATATTGAGATAGAATCACGTATTCTACCGCACAATTTGCTAATGCCCTTATAATAATATGAAATTCTTTTTTGATTTTTTTCCCGTTTTACTCTTCTTTCTCAGTTATAAATTTTTTGGAGGCGTACCGCCCGAATTAATTAGTTTAGCTAACCAAATTCCCTATATAGAAATTGATCAATCTAATCCCAAAGATGCCATGTTCTTTGCCACATTGATCATTATTGTCGCTACATTATTACAAAATGTACTGCATTATGTTATTTACCGCCATTTTGAAAAGATGCACTTGATTTCGCTAGGACTGCTCATAGTATTAGGGGGTGCAACCATTATTATGAAAGATGCACAATTATTGGTATGGAAAGTGACTATTCTTAACTGGCTATTTGCATTAGTTTTCTTAGGTAGTCAATTTTTTGGTGAAAAACCGATCGTTGCCCGCCTTATGGGGCAAGCATTTCAGGCCAGCCGCGCCTTATGGACAGGTTTAAATCTTGCGTGGGTTGTTTTTTTTACCGCTATTGGTTTTGTTAATTTATATATTTACTTCCAATTTGGCGAAGAAAGCTGGGTTAACTTTAAGTTTTATGGCTTGATGGGAGCAACCTTTATCTTTGTTATTGCACAGACTATATATTTAGTTAAATTTGCCACAATGATTGAGGACGATGAAGCTAAAAAATCATAATAAGGAGAAATAACAGCATGTTATATGCAATCATTAGTCAGGATGTTGCAGATAGTCTATCCAAACGACAATCTGCCCGTCCTGCTCATATTGAGCGTTTGGAGCAACTAAAACAAACAGGACAATTGGTGCTAGCAGGACCACATCCTGCCATTGATGCGCTTGATTCTGGTAGTGCTGGGTTTACGGGTAGTTTAGTTGTAGCTGAATTTGTTTCACTTGAAACAGCACAACAGTGGGCAGATGAAGACCCTTATATTGCCGCAGGCGTGTATGAATCGGTTGTTGTGAAACCCTTTAAAAAAGTTTTACCATAGAACGGAACAATCAGGGCTAAAATACGAAATTTTGCTACGCTTTACACATGTAAATTAATTGGGCAATTAACTCAATTAATCCGTAGAAGAATAGTGATAATTATTGAAAAAATCGGCTGAATCGTTACATTTTTGGTACAATGGAATGACACCAATACGACCCTAATTATGTATTGGTTCATTCGTTAAATAAATTTAGTCAAAAACCAACTCGGGGAATAATAGAATGTATAAAAAATTAATTAGTATTAGCATTTTAAGTGCAATTTTCGCTACATCAGCAGTGTTTGCTGAAGATAAAGTCGTTGCTACAGTCAATGGTACTAGCATCACACAAACAGCTTTAGATGAAATCACAGAAATGATGAAGCTTTCTAGGAGAGCAGCAGGTGAACTAAGTTCTAATGAGTTATTAGATGATCTTATTATTACTGAGGTCGTACGTCAGGAAGCTGCCAAAGCAAAACTAACCGATCGTGACGATGTTAAACAAAAAATTAAAGATTTCACTGATCGTTTAATCTTGAGTGTTTGGAGTCAAGATAAGCTTAAAACCTTAAATATTAGCAATGAAGAGTTAAAAGCAGCCTATGACAAGCGTATGGCAAGTCAAGCTAAGGAAGAGTACAAGGCTCGCCACATTCTTTTAAAGACCATTGAAGAAGCCAAAGCAGTCATTGTTGAATTGAAAAAAGGCGCTGATT
>WFRR01000077.1 GCA_015486375.1 Thiotrichaceae bacterium | reverse complement strand
CTCACCGCTTTCTCTTTATCAAAACTCGGTACAGCACAAGCAATAGATGATACGGATGGAACGCTAACGGCTACGATTGCCTCAGTGGATGGTGATGACATCGTATTGGAAAATAATAAAATATTATTACGTCCCGGGCGGCATTTAGTGGTTTGGAAAGCCGAAGATAATGCTGGTAATCGGGGTGTTTCTCAGCAATATGTGGATGTTTTACCGCGTGCTAATTTTATGGTGAATCAGTCAAGTAGCGAAGGACAAACTTTGACCATTGAAGCATGGTTAAACGGGGATGCGCCCAGTTATCCTGTTGAAATTCCTTTTACACTATATTCAAGCAGTAGCGCGGACAGTAATGATTACCAACTTTCTGATAGCAAAATTGTGATTGATCAATTACAAGCAGGCGATTTACAAGAAAACCCGCACGGTGCAGTGACCATTAATTTATTAAATGATGGTGACGACAATGAAAAGACTGAAAAAATTATTTTTAAAATGGATAAAGACAATCTGAAAAATGCCATCGCAGGTAAAAAACGCAAACATCAGATTAAAATTTTGAATGAAAATAAACCGCCTAGAGTCAAATTACGCATTACGCAAAGTGATACTAAGGGGCGTAAAGTGTTTCAGGGAGCAGGTAATGTAACAATCAATGCTAAAGCGAAAGATCCTAATGGCGATGCGCTAACTTATATATGGACAGCATCAGGATTAAGCAATATTACTGAAAGCCCCGATGATCCTGCGACCTTTGTTTTTAATCCCGACTCAGTCAATACAGGACGTTATAAAGTTTCGGTTGCGGTGAGTGATGGTACAAAAACTATTACTAAGAAAAAACGCCTAAAAGTGAAAGCTGCCGTGGCAATTAGCAATACAGCCGATAGTGATCAAGATGGTATTTTGGATAAAGATGAAGCCGATGATGCCAATGGTAATGGTATTCCTGATTATTTAGAAGCACCTCATGATCAACATGAATTACCCAGTGATGGTAGTAGTATGTTAGCAGGTGAGCCAGGTACAGAATTGGGCTTAGGGGCAATCGCTTTTGATTCAGAAGATGGAGATTGTTCGGTCAGTGAAGCAGAAATTGCTGCCTATTTAGCCGCTGAGAAACTACCTCCATTCCAACAAGATCAAAATTATGAAGCTGAAAAGATTTTTGATTATGTAATTAGTGCTTTGGAAGAACCAGGAGCGAGTAGTCAAATTGTGTTGAGTTTACCTTCTGCTTTAACGGCTGATTCTAAAATTCGTAAATATAATACAGAAACAGCGGTATGGAGCGATTTCCAAGTGGATGATAATAATGCGCTGGAATCCTTAATCAGCAGTGATGGCAATTGTAGTGATGATGAAGATACAGTTTGGACAACAGGCTTAGTCGTCGGGGGAACGTGTTTACGTTTAACCATTGAAGACGGTGGTGCAAATGATGCGGATGGTATTGCTAATGGTGAAATTGATGATCCTGTTGCGATTACCAAAGAGAAACCGAGTAGTTCCACAGGAGGTGGATCAACTACATCTGTAGTAACCATAGAAAGCAATCATATTAACTACTTTAAACTCGTGATTGATCAAGCTTTAGATATTGATTCCAGTGTGAGCTATACCACCCGCGATGGCACTGCAAAAGCGGGACAAGATTATATTGCCACCACAGGGACAGCTACGATTCCTGCGAAAAAAACCTATGCCCTTATTCCTGTGGAAATTCTTGCCGATACCCTCACTGAGAGCGATGAAACCTTTAGTTTAGTGATTACTAACCCCATTGGTGCGGCTTTCCCTGCTGGCACAACAGAGATCGTTGTAAGCCATACGATTATGGACAATAAAACCGTCAATGCGAGTTTTAATGAAGGCGATAGTAATCATATTAATTACTTTAAATTAACATTAAATCAGCCACTCAGTACGAGCGCCAGTATTACTTATACCACGCGGGATGGCACGGCAACGGCAGGGCAAGATTATATTAGCAAATCGGAGACAGTCACCCTTGCCGCAGGGCAAACACGCATTTTAATTCCGATTGAAATTATTGCGGATACGGCTGCTGAAGCCGATGAAACCTTTAGCTTGGTGATTACCAATCCTACTGGTGGTGTGTTCCCTACAGGCACGACTGAAATTATCAGCACACATACGATTATTAATGATGATTAAGTAATGACTACTGTGATAGTAAATTACAGTGGTAGTTGTAGTATAGTCATTTGGAGTTTTTTCTCTTGATATGCTGTTTTTTGTTCTATTTTGAATCACACGGAAGTTTAATATGAAGTTTGGAAAAGTACTCTTAAGCATATTCCTGTTTTTATTTAGCTATAATTTATATGCTAACGAGGCTAAGGGTATTTACAATCTTCATATCAAAGATGAAGATTATGTTAGAACACTAAAATTAGTAGGTGAAGAACCTAGCTTAGAGTTAGCACTACTTTTCTCAAAGATCAGTAATTTTTCCTATGATAACTCTCTATCCAATATTGATAAAATTTTTCTAAATGATAATGGATTTTATACAAATAATATTACACGATTTGATCTTCCAAATAGTTATGATTCTACTTATGGTTTTATTCTAACAAAAAATATTAAAATAAAAGGTATTCAAAAAAAATTGGTAATTATATCCTTTAGGGGTACTAATAGCCTTAATGATTCTTTTGCCGATATAGCTGCAACACCTATTAACTTTATTGATAATAATGATATAAAAGTCCATAGTGGTTTTCATAACTACTTTAAAGCTTTTCGTGATACAGATTTTGATTTTATAAATCTAAATAATGATACTATATTTATAGTTACGGGGCATAGTTTAGGTGGAGCAATTGCAAAATTATATGGAGCATCTCTACGTGAAAGAGGAATAAATAAGGAAAATGTTTTTGTTTATACCTTTGGCTCTCCTCCTGTTGCTTATGCAAATGGTGGATTTGCACCTCATTATAGAAGTAGCAGTAAAAAGAAACCACTAGTAATTATTGAATCTGCAAACCAACTAGATCCTGTATTTCACCTAGGATATAAAAAAATACTAGGAACATATTTAAAAAGGACAGAAGATTCAACCGCGTTTACTTTTAAAGAAAATGGTAGCCGTGGTGGAATTTACCCAGGCTGTGATGTTCGGGGTATTTATGGTGCTGAAAATTTTTTGAATTCATGGTTTGGAGATGAAACAATCAAACCTAGTTGTGAATCTTATGCTCATAAATCAGCTCTCTATACTTATAATATCTATAAAAATTTAGATATGACTTCTATTTTAGAAAAAAATATTTTAGATAGTAATATAAATGAAGACTTCAATATTACTTTTAATGAATATCAATTATTGCAAATTAAATTATTATTAAAGAAATTCCCCTATATGAAGGG
>WFRR01000076.1 GCA_015486375.1 Thiotrichaceae bacterium | reverse complement strand
TCGCTGCACCTTGACTAATTCCCTCTGTGCCATGACAAATATAGCAATTCTCAACTAAGGTATTTGTGCCGAGCTGGCTATGATCTTGGCGCGTGGCTAACGCCGTATTGCTATAGCTGGATAAACCTGTGCTATTCGCAGCTAATACACGGTATTCATATGCCTGCCCTGCAACGAGGGTTGTATCTTCGTAGTGGTTAACATTGGCACTGGGTTCACTTAAGGTTTGCCAATTTTGATTCAACTTGCGTCGTTCGATACGGAAGTTATCTTCATTATTACTGTGATCCGTCCAACTTAATACCGCAATGCTATTTTCGCGTAGGCTAATCTTTAAATGACTGGGGGCATTAGGACGCACCAGTATTGCATCCGACTGTCCTGCACATTTTATTCCATTAACACTAATATCAATAGGTATAGGATTTTCACCTGAATAGCTGCCATTGAAACCAAACTCTAGATTTTCATTACTCGGAATTATCTTATTCCAATTGGCAGGATTAACCGTAACACTGCTGCTGTTTTGGCTAAATTCCCCATTCCAACTGTTAGTAACCACTTGACCCGATGGCATTGTCCAAGTGACTTGCCAATCACTGAAGGCAGTATTTCCTGTATTTTTAATCACCACATCACTGGTAAAACCCGTATTCCATTGGTCTCGAATGGTATAATCAGCTTCACAAGAAACTGTATCGTCAATTGGCGTAACGGGAGTTTGTCCATCACATAAAACCCCATCAAGGGAAATATTATCAGGAATTTGATTATCACCCTCATAGGAAGCATTAAAGCCAAAATTGATCTTTCCAGTATTAGCAATATTGGCATTCCAGTTAAGATTAGTGACAGAAACTGCCTGATCTTGCTGTTGATAGCTACCATTCCATAACTGACTAATCTGCTGCTGATTAGGCATATCCCATGTTAATGTCCAACCGCTTAAGTCGATGCCTGTATTTTCAACTGTGACATTAGAAGTAAAGCCCGTATTCCATTGAGACTCAATCTTATAAGTGACCTTGCACGATTTACCTGCTGTCGTACTCGTATCGTCAGTCGTATTACTGTTATCACTGCCTGTACCATCCGTACCATTATTGCTATCTGCAATAGAGGCTTGCCCTGAACATAATGTACCGTTGACGCGGACATCATTCGGTATTGATAATGCTCCCGAATAACTGCCATTGAAACCAAACTTAATTGATTGTCCTGTTGTAATATTGGCATTCCACGTATAGCTTTTTACCGATACATTCGCACCTGCTTGAGTCTTTTTCCCATTCCACAAACCTGTAATTTGCTGATTATCAGGCATTGTCCATGTCACATCCCAGCCTGTCCATGCATCTGCTTTATTGGTAATAGCAACATCGATCGTAAAGCCATTGCCCCAATCACTGCGTATAGAGTAATCGAGCTCACAGCTCGTATTTGCATGAGCTAAGTTAGTTGTAAATAGTAAAACAATAAAAAAAAGAGATTGATACATCCTTGTCATTGCTACACCTCTATCGGTAATATTCGATTCATTGAGATAATCCCTAATCTTTAAACGATGATTGAGCCTAAAATGGGTTGACTAATTGTGCTGTGAACGGGGTTTTATAGCGAATAATAGTAGCATCATTTCTGAGAAAATAACCATAAATATAATCATAAAGGATTTTGGTCAGTTCCTGTAAACAGGTTGTTGTAGCGTGGTCTTCACGTTCTTTCGGGGATAACGAGATCAGGAAAATCATATTGAATAATACTTGAATATCTTGTGCTATTCAGGTATCAAGTGTAATTATATGTGGATTCAATCCATTTTTCAATATAAAGGGATACAGCAATAATTATGCTAGACGTAGCCAATTTATTAGAAACTATTTTATTAATAACCGATGCTCATACCATAACAAATATATTTCTATTTCTTATTATCAGCACTTTTGTAATATCACTTTTATTAGCCGCAATAAATAAAGGTGAAATATTTGTAGCTTATACACCGACATTGTTGACTTCTTTAGGTATATTAGGAACATTTATTGGAATTGTTATTGGTTTACTGGACTTCAATCCTAATGATATAGATGGAAGTATTACCTTACTATTAAGTGGACTTAAAACCGCATTTATTACCAGTTTAGCAGGGATGGCTTTAACTATTTTATATAAGCTATTAAGTGCGATACCTATTTTTAGACAAGATCGTGCAGATATAGAAAATATGGATGTAGAGCCGAAAGATATACTTAAGGCCATTAAAAATCATGATCAATACCTTATTTCTATAATTAATGCAAATAAAAATCAAGAAAAACATTCTCTTAATATTTCTGACCTAATACTAGAACAAAAACAAGATTTTAAAACATTTATTAATCTAGTTGAGAAGCAAAATAACTATCTTGTTACTTTGAAAAATTCTATATCAGGCGATGAAAGTTCAAGCTTGATAGGACAGCTTAAGTTATTAAGAGCTGATATTAATGAAAATCATCACTCTCAACAGAATAATTTTAATGAATTCTCAGATAAGTTATGGATAAATCTGAAAGAATTCTCTGGAATGTTATCTAAGTCAGCCACAGAACAAGTGATAAAAGCATTAAAAGAGGTTATTTCTGACTTTAATAATAATTTAATGGATCAGTTTGGTGAAAATTTCAAAGCCCTTGATAGTTCTGTAAAAAAACTTGTTACTTGGCAGGTACAGTATGGTAAACAGCTAAATGATATGATTAATCAATACTCAGAAGGTGTAAAAGCTATATCAGATATTGAATCTTCGGTCAGAAGTATTAATAAAGAAACCGAAAATATTCCAACAACAATGGAGAGTTTGAAAATAATTATGGAGGTGAATCAACATCAGATTGGTGAGTTATCACGACACCTAGAAGCATTTAAGCAATTAAAAGATCAGGCAGTACAAGCTGTACCCGAAATGCAAATTCATGTCGAGAGAACGGTGAAAAATATTGCATCAGCATCGGATATAGCCAGTAAAAATTACCGAATTTTATTATCAAATATTGAAAATGTACAAGCATCAACCTTAAAGAATACCCATGATATACAGGAGAAAATGCAAATGTCCATGCAAGCGTTAATTGATAGGCAAATCAGTGAAATGAATACATTATTTGGTTCATTGGAAGAAGGTTCTCATGCGCTTCAAACGAGAACAGAAGGGGCTGGGTTCGTATAAATAATGTCTAAATCAATATTTGGTCAGAAGAAATATACTTCTAATAGCGAAGATCAGTGGCTTTCTGTGTCAGATTTGATGGCAGGTCTGATGATTGTTTTTTTATTTATCTCCATTGTTTTAATGCGTGATGCTGTTATTGAACGAGATAAAATAAAAGAAATTGCTGCATCTTATAAAGATAATAAAGTGCAAATATATAATGCACTTATCAAAGAGTTCAAAAAAGACCTAATTGTATGGGATGCTGAAATAAACAAAAAAGATTTATCATTTAATTTTAAATCGCCTGATGTTCTCTTTGATATAGGGAAAAGTTCATTGAAAGAGCAATTTAAATTTATATTAAATGATTTCTTTCCCCGTTATTTAAATGTTATTGCTAAATTTAAAGGTTCTGTCGAAGAAATACGAATAGAAGGACATACAAGCTCACAGTGGGCAGGTAGTATTTCAGGGGATCAAGCATATTTTAAAAATATGAACCTGTCTCAAGACCGTACCCGCGCAGTATTAGCCTATATTTATAATATTGACCATGTTATAGATGATAGAGCATGGATAAAAAGTAATATTGCGGCGGTTGGTTATTCTTCATCCAAATTAATCATAATAGATGGTATAGAAGATAGCCACCGTTCAAGACGGGTCATCTTCCGACTGATTACCAATTCTGAAACACAGATTATGAAAATTATAGGTCATTAATTTAATGCAGCCAAAAATAAATTTTATTCAAAAGTTCTAATTTAGTATTTTACACTAATCATCAAACTCACTTCGTGCATCAAATAATGGCTGACCTGCAATACGCATTTTTTCGAGCTTATCAACATAATAATCCAAAATTTCAGTCACTTGAATCTTTTTAGCCGCTTCTTTAAAGTCTAAATCACTCTTCTGCATTTCTTGTTCAACTAATTTTTGACAGTGATAATAGTCATTGCGTTCTTCGTTATAAATTAGCGTAATTGCTTGAATTTTTTGATCCAGTTGCTCGACCTGCATTTCTATTTCAACGACGCTTAAATCTAGCGTATTGGCTTCTAATTTCTTCACCAAAGAAGAAAAATAAG
>WFRR01000075.1 GCA_015486375.1 Thiotrichaceae bacterium | reverse complement strand
CCCTAAGCCCAAGAGGCGAGCTGTTTAATAAAGGCAATATAAAGTCAAAATTAAGTATGCGCGACTTTATGGATGTTATACGCTCTAGCGGCGTGCAAACGGGAGGCCCTTCGCCCTTAAACCAGGCAGACAGACAAACTTTTGCAAACCATTTAGACCGCTGGCTAAACCAAGCCAAACCCTAGATAAATAATCAAACTAAAGGATTTCTTAATAAAAACTGTACTAAGGATTTACTATAATGAGATCTGCACGTAATTCTTGCTGAACATTGTTTTCATCTACAAAAATTAAATATTCAGCACCTGTCTTAGTGAGAATGTCTTTAGGTTGAATGATTTGCATGTCGCCATCAATACTCACTTGTATTGATTGACCGCGCATAATCGCTAGTTCGTAGATACTGTGCGCTTCGCAAGATATTGTTTGATAATCGCTCATGAGGTTTTAACCAATAAAAGCTTGCTCTCTCGAGTCATGGATTTAATCTCATATTCTCGTTTAGAAGCTGTACTTCTATCTTTAGCATTTTCTTGGTATACCAACTCACATGGGCCATTCGCTCGGGTGTATTTAGCACCGCCTACTAATTCACCGTTGTGCTGCTTAATACGTTTTTCCAAATGATTAGTAATGCCACAATATAGACTATCATCAGCACAGCGTAATAGGTAGACTAACCAATGATTTTTGTCTGTCATTAATGTAGATACTCAGAAACGAATTATGGGCATTCTATCTTAAAAATGTTATAAACTAAACGTATGTTGAATTTTTTAAGAATTTTCCCTGTGTTTATCATGCTTGGCGTTAGCGCTAATGATATCGATAAAAGAATTTTAATTGATGGCGAGGTCCTTTACACCGAAGAATGTCAAAGATGTCACGATAATAGTTTAGTCCCAATTCACGATAATACCTCTATGGAATCACTAAATGATGTTAGAGAGCAAATATCATTATGTGTTGGTGTATTAGAGATACCTTGGTTTCCTGAAGATGAAGAAGATGTGGCTCGGTATCTGAACCATGATTTTTTTCACTTTGAAAACACACCAAAACCTAGTAACTAAGCCATTTCATTTCCATACTTGCTAGATGATTTCATTGGTATAATTGCACAGTTTTATCCGCCTTTATACGTTAATGGAAAAAACATACAATCCTGAACAAATTGAAGCGAAATATCGTTCGCTTTGGGAAGATAAAAATCTATTTTCTTCCGATTCAAACTCCACTAGCGAAAATGCCTATTGCATCATGCTGCCACCGCCTAATGTGACAGGTAGTTTACATATGGGTCACGCTTTTCAGCATACCATTATGGATGTGCTTACCCGTTACCATCGCGGTAAGGGTGATCAAACACTTTGGCAACCAGGTACTGACCACGCAGGCATTGCAACACAAATGGTGGTTGAGCGCCAACTCGCCGCACAAGATATTACCCGTCATGATGTCGGACGTGAAAAATTTATTGAAAAGATTTGGGATTGGAAAGAACACTCAGGCGGCACTATTACTTCGCAAATGCGCCGTCTTGGTGCTTCGGTTGATTGGGAAAGAGAACGCTTTACCATGGATGACGGCCTCTCAGATGCTGTACATAAAGTCTTTATTCAGCTTTTCAATGAAGGCTTAATCTATCGTGGTAAACGATTGGTCAATTGGGATCCGGTCTTACACACAGCCGTCTCTGACCTTGAAGTGATTAGCACGGAAGAGCAAGGCTCCTTGTGGCATATGCGTTACCCTATTACTGGCACTGACGAAGTAATGGTGGTTGCTACCACCCGCCCTGAAACTATGCTAGGTGATAGCGCAGTTGCTGTACACCCAGACGATGAGCGCTACATACACCTTATCGGCAAGACCATTGACTTGCCATTGACTGATCGAAAAATAACCATTATTGCGGACGATTATGTCGATATGGAATTTGGTACCGGTTGTGTAAAAATTACCCCTGCTCATGACTTTAACGACTATGAAATGGGCCAGCGTCACAACTTAGACGTCATTAATATCCTAACTGATGATGCCAAAATTAACGACACAGTTAAAAGTGCTTACGCGGGTATGGATCGATTTGATGCTCGCAAACAAATCGTTAAAGATTTAGATGACCAAGGTTTGCTAGAAAAAATTGAACCACATACTTTAATGGTGCCTCGTGGTGATAGAACCCACTCAGTGATTGAACCTTATATGACCGACCAATGGTTTGTCAAGGTTGCGCCACTGGCCAAACCTGCAATTGATGCAGTGAAAAATGGCGACATTCGTTTTATTCCAGAAAACTGGAATAAAACTTATTTTAACTGGATGGATAATATTCAAGACTGGTGTATTTCTAGACAAATCTGGTGGGGGCATCGCATTCCTGCCTGGTATGACAATGATGGCAATATTTATGTAGCAGATTCACTAGAAGAAGCGCAAATGCAAGCTGGTGAAGGTGTAACACTTAGGCAAGATGAAGATGTATTAGATACGTGGTTTTCATCTGCTTTGTGGCCATTTTCAACCCTAGGTTGGCCAGAAAAAACCCCGCAGTTGTCACGCTTTTATCCAACCAATGTTTTAGTCACAGGATTTGATATTATCTTCTTTTGGGTAGCTCGTATGATTATGTTTGGGCTAAAATTTGCCGGCGACGTTCCATTTAAAGACATCTACATTACGGGTCTAATCAAAGATGGGCAAGGGCAAAAAATGTCTAAGTCTAAGGGTAATGTTCTTGATCCGATCGATTTAATAGATGGTATTAGCTTAGATGACTTACTGGTTAAAAGAACCCAAGGCATGATGCAGCCAGAAATGGCGAAAAAAATTAAAAAACAAACTCAGGGTGAATTCCCAGATGGTATTCCTTCGTTCGGCACTGATGCGCTTAGATTTACCTTTGCAGCACTGGCTTCGTTTGGTCGTGATATAAAATTTGACCTTAAGCGTGTTGAGGGTTATCGTAATTTCTGTAATAAATTATGGAACGCTTCTCGCTTTGTATTGATGAAACTTGAAGGTGATAATATTGATACCAAGGCTAGTTTGTCTATTTCAGATAAATGGATTCTATCACGCTTGCAAGCCACTAAAGTGAATGTTGAAAAACACCTAAAAGACTACCGTCTTGACTTAATGAGTCATGAATTATACGAATTTGTATGGCATGATTATTGTGATTGGTATTTAGAATTATCCAAGCCATTGTTAGCAGACGACACAACAAAAGCTGGTACTCAAGCTACGCTACTGAAGGTACTAAACGAGATTTTGACTTTATTACATCCAATCATTCCATTTATTACTGAAGAGGTTTATGAGCAATGTTGTACACTTACAGGGAAAGATAGTGAAAGCTTAATGACTCAATCTTACCCAGAGGTTGAAAATGATTTAATCTCCACCCAGGCTGAAGAAGAGATGCAATGGTTACAAACCTTTATTTTGGGTATTCGTCAAATCCGTGGTGAGATGAACATTCCACCTTCAAAGCCCCTACCTTGTTTCGTGCAAAATATCAGTAATAATGACCAACATTGTTTAGATACTCACTCACAGGTGTTAAGTAGTTTGGCTAAGTTGGAAAATATTAGCCAGCTTAACGTCAATGATGAAGCACCAGAATCAGCTACAGCGCTAGTCGGCGAAATGAAAATATTAATTCCATTAGCCGGACTGATTGACAAGGATCAGGAAGCAGCTCGACTTAACAAAGAAATTGAAAAATTAAACAAGCAAAGGGTGCAATTTGCAGGTAAGCTTAATAACGAAAAGTTTATCAGTGGTGCGCCTGAGGCTGTGGTTAATAAAGAAAAAGAAAAACTAACCTCGGTTGAAAATGCCATTGCTGATTTATCAGCACAATTGGAGAAAATAGCCAACTTATGAGATTAACAAAGTCTTTATTTGTGTCACTATTGTTAATGTATTCATTGGCGAATGCACAGTCGTATGTATATGTTACAGATACGGTTGATATCCCAATGCGATCAGCTAGCAAGATTCAAAGCAACCCAAGTAATTTACTTAGAATGTTGCCTTCTGGCACCAAACTACAGTTATTATCGACTGACAGCGGCTGGACTCAAGTGAAATTTGAGCAGACCACAGGCTGGATGATCTCTCGTTACTTAACCAGTGTTCTACCTGCTAAAGCACAATTAAGAAAGCTCAGACAAACTTACAATGCTAATAAATTGTTGATTTCCCAACAAACATCTAAAAGCAAAGCTTTAGAAGAAGAGGTTGAGCTGTTAAAAGAAAGTAATACAAAGCTAGCAATAGAAACCAGTAAATCACAAGCTGAAAAAGAATATGTAGAAGGGATTTACAAAGATGCTCTTGCACTTAAAGACACCAATCAAAGCCTAGAGTCACAAATACTCAGACTTAAAGCAGAAATTCAATTACTACAAAACAACAACACTTCTGACCAAGATTCCAGCGCTAGAAACTGGTTTATTGTTGGTGCACTTGTGTTATTTTTCGGCTTTATCATAGGCTTTGTCTTTCCAAAACGTACAAATCAAAGGAGATATTAAATGAACTTACTAAAAACCGCACTAACATTTGATGATGTATTATTGGTTCCGGCACATTCAACTACCATGCCAAAGGAAGTCAGCTTAAAAACGCAACTAACTAAAAATATCACGCTCAATACGCCGATTCTATCAGCTGCGATGGATACAGTCACTGAAGCCAGATTGGCTATTACTATCGCTCAAGAAGGTGGTATTGGCATTATTCATAAGAATATGTCAATTGAACAACAGGCTAATGAAGTACGCGACGTTAAGCGTTTTGAATCAGGCATTATTAAAGACCCTATTAGTATTTCACCTAAAGCTACCATTAAAGATATTTTTGAGATGCAGCAGCGACACAATATTTCTGCCCTGCCAGTAGTTGATGGTAACACCATTGTTGGTTTAGTCACTGGTCGTGATGTTCGATTTGAAACTCGATTAGATGAAGTGGTCGAAAATGTCATGACACCGCAAGACAAACTTATTACTGTGGCTGAAGGCACCAATATGGCAGAAGTGCGCGCCCTATTACAACAACACCGTATTGAACGTGTAATCATCACCAACGATCAATTTGATCTATTGGGCATGATCACAGTTAGAGACATTCAAAAATCTAGCGATTTTCCAAACGCCTGTAAAGACGATGCCGAGCAACTACGTGTCGGTGCAGCCGTTGGTGTTGCAGCTGGCACCGGTGAGCGCATCGATGCACTGGTTGAAGCGGGTGTAGATGTGATTGTGATTGATACAGCACACGGACATTCCCAAGGTGTACTTGATCGTG
>WFRR01000074.1 GCA_015486375.1 Thiotrichaceae bacterium | reverse complement strand
CAATACGGCCGATCCCATTAAGAATCCAATGGCTTATTTTGCGAGTTTAGTGGCTAAATTTAAACAAGGCACATTGGATTTATACGCGATTGAACAGGAAGAAGCGAAACAAATAGAAGCACACTATCAAGTACTTTATGGTGAACGTCAGCAGCTTAGAGATAAAAAAAATCAAATTTGCGATCAAGTCTATGCTGAAATGAAAAAGCAGGGTTTAGATGAGTCAGTGATCGATAACTTTATTAACATGGCTGAGCAAATGCAACTGGCTGACCCAATTCGCGCTATTGAAGCCAGAGTCACTGAAATTAATAGCGATCCGATTGTGATCAAAAGAGATGAAATGGCACAAACCTAAGTTTAATCCCATTGCACATAATGAATCTGTTTAAAATATGCAGCTTAATTGCTACGGATATTGCCCCAATTAGCCTTTTTTTTACGTTCAGATGAGATGTTACTATGATTGTCATCATTGCCACTGACATGATGATCAGATAGATCAACCGTCGTTGTAGAGTGAGTATTTTTATCTAAACCGCTATCTGAATTAGATGCCTGTTCACTATTTTGAGTGTCATTAAGCAAGAAACTGACCATGCCACTTTCTTGAGGATCTTCTTTCATCCCCATACGAATCATGACCATCATTTTTTGGGATAGTTTTTCATCGGAGTTTAAAACATAACTTTCCTGTTCAGAATGTTTAATAAAGACTTGGCTTTGTACCAGCATGGCTAATAACATTTTTAAACGTGGCTCAGATTCCATGCTTTCAAATGAAATACCCACGGCTTGATCATCAGCTTTAATATCAACAGGGCTAATTAAGGCTAGTAAAGTTTTAATGGGTTCAGCAGGATCATCATCTACGGGTTGCGCCATTTGGCAACCTGCTAATAGCTTGGTGGCAAAGGTTTGCATCTCCGCTGAGTTGAGTGGAACTTCATCACTTTGATTCAGCCCTGCTTCACGATGAAAGTTACGACTTACCTGCTTTGGCATATAGCGTAATCGTGTTAAAAATAAGGTAAAACTGGCTAAACCATCATAAGTACTTTGTAATATAGAATAATTAGGTCGTAATAAGTAATAGCGTACAATCCCTAGAAATAAGGCGATTAGATCGAATACGGCTGCCCAAATAATACTGACAACCAATTGAATCGAATAAGCTTCTTTACTGTCTGTTAACGCTGATATAGCGCGTTCTACAGGATTTTGTAGCTCGCCTAAATAACGGCTATTAATGGTGGCAAGAATATCCTGACTGCGTTGCGTATTCACATTGGAACGTAAGCTGGAAAACTCGACCAATAGTTTCTCTCGATCAACATCACTAGAGCGACTCGATAATATTTTATTAATTGCACTTAAATGGGTTTGAATATTGACTAAATTACTTTCTAGTAACTCAAATTCATTCGCAAGTTTTTCATATTCATCCACTTTGTCATAATACTTTTTACCCTTCCCTGGTCCTAAACCTGAACGTCCTCCTCGGGCTTCTTCTTCTGCAACGAGGCGATTGAGTTCTTGTAGTTTGGTTTGAGTTTGTCCAATTTTATCTTTCTCAGCCCGAATAACATCACTAAGGTCATTACTAATTTGTGCTTTTAAAGCCGTATCAATCGTGTATTCATTCACATTCTCAGGCAGGCTACTATTATAAATATAGGTATACGCCGACAGGGTCGATAAGATAAAGGCCGCGCTGTACACCATGATTAGGATAATTTTTCCAAACCCATGTACAAAAGGTAAGGTAATTAATGTTGACGCAATTGTGAATTGTACTGCAATGGCAAACAGCACTGCATATAGCCATTCATCTAAATATAAATGCGCTCCGAAGTAAGTAAAAATACCATTTGCAGCCACCATAAAAATAATCACTAAGGTGATAATACTGCTGATGAATTTACGTTGCAGTGAGCCTGTTGTTGTTTGTTTTATTGCCATTTGATTATACCTTCGCCAATATGTGTTCAGTGTATATTAGAAAATACTTATATATGAGTTTATATAGCGATAAAGCTTATAAGTCAATGCAACCGTTTCAATATACTAAGCTGATTGCTTCGTTAAGATGGTATATTCTTTTGTATTTATCAAGTTGCTCATTAAATATTGGGCAGCATTCTTTTAAGACTTGAACAGGCAATTTGCCCAAAACAGAGATAATCTAATTTATGAAGTTTAGTGAAGATAACAATGCTGAAAATAATAATATTACAGCTTATGGTGAAGGCTTTATTCAAATAAAAGAGAAGCAAGTCAATACTTCGGTCATCATTTCTGCAACCAATTTAATTGCAAACTGGTCACCTGCTACTTTTTCAGAGTTGAATGCAGAACATTGTAAGCTGCTATTTAGTACTAAACCGGATGTGATTATTTTAGGAACGGGTCATCGTCAACATTTTCCTGAACGGGATATTTTACGTTTATTTGCCCAACAACAAATTGGTGTAGAAATTATGGATACCGCTTCCGCGTGTCGTACTTTTAATATCCTACTCTCTGAAGATAGAAACGTAGTGGCTGGACTCTTTATGATTTAACCCATATTTAAACTTATCCCCCTTCATCACTGGAAGGGGACTTATGAGATAGTGTTTAAGTTAAAAATAGGCTGTCGCTAGAATAACCTGTATTTTCTAAAATACGACGTAAACGCTTTAAGGCATCCATTTGAATTTGACGAACACGTTCACGGGTTAAACCTAACTCTCTACCCACTTGTTCTAACGTGGAGCGATCATGTCCATGTAAACCAAAACGACGTACAACCACTTCTTTCTGCTTGTAATCTAATTGACTTAACCAACTATCCACCGAATGCATAATATCGGCTTCATCGGTCGCGGTATCAGGCTCAGGGGCTGATGGCTCTGCAACAAAATCAACCAGAGGGCTATCACTTTCTTTACCCACTTTTACATCTAAAGAACCAATACGCTCGCTGTGATTGAGTAACTTTCTCAGGTTTTCTGCAGGTTTACCTAAAGCATCAGCAATATCTTGAACACTTGGCTCGTAGCCCGTTTTCTGCGTCAGTTCACGAAACTTGCGTAAATAAGCATTAAGCTCTTTATTAACATGAATCGGTAAACGTATTGTTCGGGTCTGATTCATAATCGCACGTTCAATATTTTGTCTAATCCACCATGTTGCATAGGTTGAAAAACGGAAACCACGTTCTGGATCAAATTTTTCAACAGCATGAATTAGACCTAAGTTGCCTTCTTCAATTAAATCAGGAAGCGGTAAACCTCGTCCCATATAACGTCTAGCAATTTTAACCACAAGGCGTAAATTGCAAACAATCATCTTTTTACGCCCAAATTCATCCCCTTGACGAGCTAAGCGACCGTACTTTACTTCTTCTTGAGGGGTTAAAAGCGGCGAAAATTCAATTTCTTTCAAATATAACTGAGTTGCATCAAGATCTCTTCTTGCAACTTTTTTTACCGTTGATAATACGGGTTTTTTATTACGTCCTGCTGGAGCTACTGCTTTAGACTGCATATGAAGATACCACCATCCTAAACTTTAAATCTACCTTTGGTCATCAAATATGGAGCGTGTAATGTGTATTCTAGATAACACTTAAATACGCAACACTCTGCTTAAAATTATCTAATCAATTCAATTAAGTGCAAATTAGCAAATATATCATTATTCTATTTATAAAAATCAGATAAACTATTAAAGCAAATAAGTAAAAATTATTACTTAGTGTTAAATAAACCGTACTTTTTAATTACTTAGTGTATTCTTTTACAACTATTATAACGACTCCACTCCTTACGTTCAGCTTACGTTAACATATAATTATGAACAATCAAAGTCTTAGAACGATTTTCTTTTTAAAATTCTAAAAATTATACTAACATAAGTATTTATTTTATGCTTATAAACACAGTTTATTCTTTCAATTAATTTACCATAAAGAAAGCACTTTTAGGATAAAGGGAGTTAATCATTAAGTGAAAGGTTTAAGGGTATTTCTGTTTTAGTTTTAAATAATAAGCACGCCTTTCCTTCGGAGACATCGTCTTCCACGCTTTTTTAAACTTTTTTCGTACATCAACAGGTAACGCATTAACCCATTTTTGCCACTTGATTAAGCGCACACGCTTAGCTTCAGGGGTCGTCTTTTTATATTTCCTGATTTTTTTTTCGAGCGCACGACGCTGAGGAAGGGTTAGCGACTCCCATTGTTTATACTTCTTTTTAATTAACTTCCACTGTTTAGGCGATATTCTCGCCCACTTTTTAAGGGAGCGACGATTCGACCCAGAAAGTGTTTGCCATTTACTTTTATATGCCTTTAGTGCTTTTTTTTCTACTGTAGATAAACTATTCCAATCAGACGTATCTGACAGTGTTATAGGGCTATGTAGCCCTATTAGCAAAAAAGGAATTATCAATACCGATCTCATCATTTTATTATGATCCATTTGGACTATGAAGCCATTAAAGCAACTTTATAACATTAGATGGACAAACTTGATCCTAGCATTGATCTGCTCGTAAATAGATAAAATTATCTACAGCCGAAAGCCCCTCTCTGTATTCACCAATACACGAGGAAAAATCATTTAAAATTTGCTCATTGCAGCCACTAGAAAAGTGAACAATGACCTAAAGAGGAAGCAAGACCCATCTAATTATCACTTGGTGATGTAGAAGTATCTCCAGTTGGATTATCTGGTTTTTCTGCATCATCCCAGTATTTTCCATAATTTTCCCACCAAGTCACTACTTCATCAACTACATCAACACTTTCCGTAGCAGCGAATAAAGGTGAATTCGTAAAAATAAATACGATAAATACACTTAAAAATCCGTTTCTTAACATTGCTCAATCCTTATTTCATTAAGAATTATTGAGCAAATCTGTCCATATTTTAATTTCACAACAACAAAAGATAACTTTATTAATTTATGCGTCAGTAACCTATACCCATAATTTAAACAGAGTAATCCCTTAAGGAAATAAACCATGTTGAAGTATCTCGTTATTTGAGTTCAGATAAGCTTAACAATTCTTGTTTAAGCGACTTTGACCTGAATCATCAATTATTTTTATTTAAACAACAAACATTGTTTATGATATTTTGAATTCAGTATCAAGCCATTGATATAGTTCTAGATTCTCAAAAAAATCTAAATCTTCTTCGGTTTCAAAAAATTCTTTACCGATAATACCGTTGACCACATGAGCTTCAATCAGTTCATCAGTTGTTAAATTTTCACCACCATTCTTGTCAAGGCTCATATTGCTGGAATCCAGTATAAAAAAACTAGAAAATACAACAAATAACAAAGAAGCAAATACTGCACTTACTTTCATTGGGTTAAAACTAAATCCAAATAAGTATTTATTTTGAGTTATTGGGAACTCATTTAATGCTTGTATACGCGCCTGTGTTAAGCGTGTTTGCACTGTTGCACTCAACGCTTCGACATCCTTATCTAAACTCTCTTTGAGCCTTTTATTTAATTTATTATTATCATTCATGATTGTTTACCAATCTCTCCAAGTCGATTTCTTAACATGTGTACCGCACGCGAGTAATGAGTCTTAACACTTCCTTGTGAACACTTCATTATCTCGGCTGTTTCTGCAACACTGAAACCTTCCCATGCTCGTAAGACCAAGGCTTCTTGTTGCCGAGGAGGTAATTTTTTAATTTCCTCCAACACATGTTTATTTATCTCTTCTTCTTCTAAATAAGCTTCGGGTTCTAAGAATTGTTCTTGAGGAACTGTATCCTCAGGGGCAATATCAAAGTCCTTAAAGCCAAAAAAAACGCGCCATCGATTTCTTACTTTTTGTTTGCGATGCCAATCGTTAATCTTACTATATAAAATAGTATGAAATAGTGGTCCCAGTTCTGCTAATGGACGGTCTGAATATTTTTGTACCAAGGTAAACATTGCATCTTGTACAATATCTAACGCTTCTTCCTGATCTTTGGTTTGCATACGTGCGACCACAAAGGCACGTCGCTCTACCGATTTCAGAAAAGATTCCATTGTAACTGCCGCTTTCAGACTTTAACTCCTTAGAATATCTATTTATAGATAACAAATATTTGTTATTATCCTTTACTTCAACTAGGTTTTTGACCTAAATAGCGGTTTTATCGAACTTTCACCCCCAGTAACGCATAGACCAAAGTTTGGTTGACAGGATGATAGTTATAAATAAGATTTCCGCTGTATATATTTTAATCCGATAAACGGAGTGTTTATTTTTTGCCATGAAATGGAGAAACCATCGTCGTAGTGACAATATTGATGATTTAAGAAGACAAAAATCTTCGTCTAGAGCAGGAAAAACCAAACTAGGTGGCATCGGATTATTAGTGCTTATTGTGGTTGGTATGTTGTCAGGACAGAATCCATTACAAATATTAGAAACAGCGATTAATTCAGGTACATCAACAAGCTACACCGAATCTGAAGGTGATTACCAAGCCAGTACGGCTAATAATGAAACGGCACAATTTATTTCTACCATGTTAGCGAGTAACGAAGATATTTGGAATAAACATTTATCTCAACAAACCCGCCGTAATTATCGTGAACCCCGTCTAACTTTATTCACTCAACAAGTAAATTCTGCTTGTGGTCAGGCTTCATCTGCAAGTGGTCCTTTTTATTGCCCCGCAGATCAACGTATTTATATCGACTTAGCCTTTTTTAATGAATTAAAACGCATGGGCGCAGCGGGAGAATTTGCTCAAGCCTATGTACTCGCTCACGAAGTGGGGCATCATTTACAAACATTACTGGGTATATCTCAGCAAGTGACGCAGTTACAACAACGGACTTCTCAGAAAAAATCCAATAAATTATCCGTACTATTGGAATTACAAGCAGACTGCTATGCAGGTGTTTGGGCGCATCATGCCGAAGTTAACAATCGTTGGTTAGAAAAAGGGGATTTACAAGCAGGCTTACGGGCAGCAAGTGCCATTGGTGATGATCAATTACAACGCAATGCAGGACAACGGGTTAACCCTGATGCTTTTACACATGGAACATCTAAACAGCGACAACACTGGCTAGCGATTGGCTTAAAATATGGAAAAGTCACCCGCTGTAATACTTTTTCTCAATAGTTTTTACTTTTAGCCAAATAAGTAAAGCGATACAAATATTTAACAAAATTATGAAACAATTTTTCCTTTTTACGCTTTTATTACTCCTAAACATAAGCACAATCGTTCAAGCATTTCCCAAGCATAACCCTGTTCCTGGGGGAGTTTGTATCTTAAACCTTGCAACGGCAAATAGTGCTAAACCACGCGTGACTTATCAAGGGAAACCCATTGCTGTCGTGCAACAGCAGCAACAGTGGAAAGCATTGATTGGTATTCCACTCAGTGCCAGTATTGGTTCACATGAAATATTGATTCGCACTGCTAATTTTCCACATCCAACCACTAAAAACTGTCAAGTCAAATCGAAAAAATACCGTTCACAACATATTAAATTAAAAAATAAAAGTCAGGTTAATCCTAAAGGAAAAAAGCTAGAACGTATTCTGCGTGAAATGAAATTAAAGAAAAATCTTAAACAGACCTTCAGCGCTAACCCACCCTCACTCGATTTTATTCGTCCTGTGAAAGGGCGGGATAATGGACGCTTTGGTTTAAAACGTTTCTTTAATGGACAGGCCAGAAATCCACACAGTGGAATGGATATTGCAGCGCCTACGGGTAGAGCCATTAAAGCCAGTGCCGCAGGCAAAGTGATTTATACAGGTAATCTTTTCTTCAGTGGTAATGTTGTGGTAGTCGATCATGGGCAAGGTTTATTATCACTTTATGCTCATATGAGTCAAATCATTGCCCGTCAAGGTCAAACAATACAACAAGGTACAATTATTGGCAAAGTGGGAAAAACAGGTCGTGCAACAGGGCCTCACTTACATTGGTCAGTGTATTTAAACGGTAATGCCGTAAATCCCGCTTTATTCCTATAATGCATTTTGTATAGGATAATATTGCCCCCCTGTTACCGATGCGACACAGCGTAAGGCTGCATTATCGCCTTGCATATCCATTGCATGAATAACAATACGGGGATTATTTTTCTTAATATATTTAGCAACTTCACAGAGTAAGACTTTTTCACAAGAATTATTGCCCGTTGCGGTCAAAATAATATTACCGCGCCGATTTTTCAACTGTCTTTTGGCTTGCTGTAAAGCATAAATTGTATTGGCATTGCCACTGCGTTCCAGTTGATGCAATCGTTTAGTCAGTTGCTGTTTAGTCAGAACACGTTGGGACGCAGAAATATTAATTTCAGGCTGACAGCGTTGACGAGAATTTTGTCCCTGAGGTTGATAAGTCACAATTGAAAGCTTCTCGCCCTTCGGCCAAAATTGAATAGAATCCGTCAAAGCACTTTTAAGTAACTCAAACTTAGCTAAGCCATCAATCTTATTTTGCATGGCTTTTGATACATCCAATATTAATACATTGCTATTTTTTTCGGCTGCTTGTAACTCTATCATTGTGAGCCATAAGCACATAATTATTAGATAAACTTTCATTTTAATGCTTCCTTGCATTTTTATTCTTTCAGCTTAGAAGCTTTCTCTATCCATGAGAAAAACGATTTAAGCTGTATGAAATATATGTGGTTTTATAGAAAAAACTTGCAAATTAGTGCATTTTGTTTAAGACTTATCCTAATAATATTTATTAATGAATAGATATTATTATTTCTAATTATAAAAAATTATAAAAAATTATAAAAAATTATAAAAAACACACCGTTATTCATGCTCTCCCTCAAAAAATGACAATATTAAACAGGGAACGACTCTATTCGAGAGGATGAAGTGGCACATATTTAAGACTAAAAATAATACGAAGAAATAATCCAATGAATGCCGTTGATCCACACGCAGAAAATGCTGCCTTATTGGCTGAACTTCTGATCAAATATGAAAAAATAACTAAAATTAAGCTAGAGCGCGTACTGCACACCCGAGAAGAAACGGGGGAACGCTTAGATACATTGCTGCTTAATGCGAACTTATTAACCGAAGAGGATATTGCCGAAGTTTTATCGCAACATTTAAAGATTAAACAAACCAGCAATAATGATTATCCTAATTTAGCGGTTGAAAACAGTAATATTTCATTAAATTATATGCGGAGTATGGAATTACTACCGATTGCTAGACAAGAAAATGAGACCGACATCATTCTGACGGTTGCAATGGCAACCCCAAATGACCCATTAGTTTTACAAGCTTTAAGCATGGCGACTAATGCCACGATTCAGATTCAAGTGGGTTTAGCCTCAGAAATTAAACAACATATTGAACGACTTTATGGTGATGGTGACGAATCTGATGATGATATGGACATCGAAATTAGCAGCTATGATAGTGAGCTAGATGATGTTGAACAACTTAAGGATATGGCGAGTGAAGCTCCTATTATTCGTCGCGTAAACCAAATTATGACGGGGGCAATGAATAGTCGCGCCTCTGATATTCATATTGAACCCTTTGAAGATCACCTTAAAGTACGTTACCGCATTGATGGGGTGATTCAAGAACAATCCTCTCCACCTGCAAAGTACACTGCTGCGATTATTTCTCGAATTAAGTTAATGGCACATCTTAATATTGCTGAACACCGTTTGCCACAAGATGGACGTATTCGACTGCGCTTAAAAGCGAAAGAAATGGATATGCGAGTTTCAACTGTCCCCACCATGTATGGTGAAAGTATTGTTATGCGCTTATTGGACAAAAAAAGTATTCAATTAGATTTGAATAGCTTGGGATTTTCAGATAAAAACTTACACGATATTCAAGCTCAGTTAGCCTTACCTCATGGGGTCTTACTGGTGACAGGACCGACAGGTTCAGGTAAAACAACCACTTTATATGCTGTCTTAAGTCAATTGAATACCACTAGCAGTAAAATCTTAACGGTTGAAGATCCTGTTGAGTATGAATTAGAAGGGGTCAACCAAATTCAAGCCAATCCCAAAATTGGTTTAGGCTTTTCGGATGCACTACGTTCTATCGTCCGTCAAGATCCCGATGTTATTATGATTGGTGAAATGCGGGATGCCGAAACTGCCCGTATTGCGATTCAATCTGCTTTAACAGGACATCTCGTTTTATCAACAATTCATACCAATGATGCAGGTAGTGCGATAACTCGATTACTGGATATGGGTTTAGAAGATTATCTATTAACATCAAGTGTTAACGCTATTATTGCTCAGCGTTTGGTACGACGTTTATGTCCAAGTTGTCGTGAAGAAAAACCCGTCTTACCTGAAATTATCACCGAACTACACCTCACCAAATACAAAGATAAACAAGATATTAAACTTTGGCACGCTGTGGGCTGCGAAGCCTGTAATAACACAGGCTATAAAGGCAGAAGTGCTATCCATGAAGTATTAATTGTAGATGATGACATTCGGCGTTTAATTCTTAAACATGCCGATGGTGGCACGATTCAAGCACAAGCGATACAAGCAGGAATGTATACATTGTATGAAGATGGCTTAATCAAAGCCTTAGAAGGCGTTACGACCTTAAGAGAAGTCCTCCGCGTTGCCGAAGGTGGACATTAAAATGCCTCAATTTTCTTATCAAGCAATTAGTAAAAGTGGTGAAACACTGACTGCCAATATTGAAGCTGCGTCAGAAGCCAAAGTCGTTGAGATGCTGAGTTCAGAGGGCTTAATTCCTCTTAGCATTACAACGGGTAGTGTCAGTATTACCACAGAGAAGAAAGTCTCTAAACCTTTATTTTCAGGTTTATTCCAACAAAAGAAATTACAGCATGACGATATATTAGCACTGACTCAACAAATGTCATCCATGCTTAAAGCAGGATTGCCCCTTGATAAAGCCCTATCTATTTTAATTGAAATTAACACTAAACCCATCGTCAATACGGTATTAACGACACTGCAACAAGATGTTCGCAATGGTCAAGATTTTGCAGATGCCTTACGTGAAACAGCACAATTTAGTCGTTTCTACGTCAATATGATTCGGGCAGGCGCAGCTGGGGGTTCTATTGGTGATGCGTTGGAAAGTTTACTGGAATATATGCAACGTGCCAAAGAGCTACGTAGCACGGTGGTGGCTGCCATGATTTATCCTACTATTCTCTTTTCTGTTGCGACTTTATCCATTATCGCATTATTAGTATTTGTTGTGCCACAATTTGCTCAAATGTTTAATGATATGGGGGCAGAATTACCCAGTATTACCAAAATTGTCATGCACGCAGGGGATGTACTGTCTACCTATTGGTGGCTACTGTTGGTCGGTTTATTCAGCATTATTACGCTGATACAGTTTATCTTGCGTCATCCTAAAAGTAGAAGGCATTTAGATCGTTCTATGTTGAGTTGGCCACTGGTAGGGGACTTGATAGCAAAGACTGAAATGGCAAAATTTTCTCGTAGTTTAAGTACCTTATTGCACAATGGCGTCCCGTTATTAAATGCCTTAGAGATCGTCAAACGAACCATGGGGAATCGTATTATGGCAGAGACGGTACAACAAGCAACTGAAGACTTAAAACAGGGAGAAAGTTTAACCCAGTCATTATTGTCAAAAGATATTTTTCCTGCCTATGCCCTACATATGCTACGAGTCGGAGAAGAGACGGGACAAATGGAAGAGCTACTCAGTGATGTAGCAGAAATCTATGATGATGAAGTTAAAACAGCTGTTAAAAACCTCTTAGCCGTCATGGAACCCTTGTTGATTTTAATCATGGCAATGGCCATCTTAGTCATTATCGGCTCAGTATTGTTACCAATGGTCAATATGGCTGATTTAGTTGCTTAGAAAATCTGTTATATAGGTTCTGTGGATGTCGAATCACCACAATACAATAATATATAAAAATACTAATAAAAAAGGAATATACAATGAAAAAATCACAAGTGGGCTTTAGTCTTATCGAGCTAATGATTGTATTAGTTATCTTGGGCTTAATTGCAGGGGTTGTCGGACCTCAAGCCATGAAATATTTAGGCAAGGGCAAAACAAAATCAGCCAAAGTACAGATTGAAAATATTAGTTCTGCTCTAGATATGTATCGTTTAGAAGTGGGCAGTTATCCTAGTACTTCACAGGGCTTAAACGCGTTAGCCAAAGAACCTTCTGGAGCGCGAGGCTGGAGTGGGCCTTACTTAAAGAAAGGCAGTGTACCTAAAGATCCTTGGAATAATAGTTATCAGTACAAGCGAGTTAATAATAATGGTCATCCTTATGAATTGTATTCAATGGGTGCAGATGGTGTTAAAGGCGGAACAGATGATGACGCTGATTTGAGTCTTTGGGATTAAACCCGCAGATTAAATCTATGCACTCTAAACAGCTAGGTCAATCCCGACACAATGGCTTTAGTCTATTAGAACTAATGATTGTCTTAGTGCTAATAGGCTTGTTAAGTACCGTGGTTGCCAGTGGTATGACCAAGGGTCCGACCCTGCGTAAAACTGCCCATGACCTAAGCAATAGCTTACGCCATAGTCGCAACCTTGCCCTAATGCAACAACAGGAAATACTATGGCAATTGGATACGGTCAATAAAAGCTTTTGGATTAAAGACCTAAAATCTGAGCCTCGTGTTTTAGGCGAAGAATTCACGGTCAATATTGATAGTGCTGCCTCAGAAGCTGAACCTGATAATAGTGCCATTGCAGGCATCCGTTTTTTCCCTGATGGGAGTTCGACAGGGGGAAAGCTCAAGCTTATCTATAAAAAGCAAGCCTATACAATCAATGTGGAGTGGCTCAGTGGACGCATTAGTCTGTATTAACCCCAAAGCCTCGATACAAAGTGGCTTTTCTTTGCTGGAAGTATTACTTGCCTTTGTCATTATGGGTTTAGTGGTGGCGGGAATTTTACAATTAACGGGTAATAGTCTGCGTAATGTTGTACTTGCTGATGAGTATAGTTATGCCGTACAAATTGCAGAATCAAAAATGGCAGAAGTGGGCAATAGTATTTCTGTCGAGCAAGGTGAACATTCGGGTATTTTGCATGAAAAATTTAAATGGCAAATTAGTATTGCAGATGCTCAATTACCCTTGCCCGAAGATATGCCCCCCTTATCCGCAACGCCTTATCTTATTTCGGTCGATGTAACGTGGCCGATCAAAACCGATAAACACCATTTTCATTTGTCATCTTTACGTTTTGGTGCAACACAGTGAAGTCAATGAACCCACTTCCCTCTTATGCAAATACCTCAGGCTTAAAACAACAAGCAGGGATGAGTTTACTAGAAGTGTTGATTGCCTTTAGTTTAGTTTCACTCTTATTTGTTGCATTATTTAGTAGTTTTAATACCGTGGCTAGAAGCTGGGAATCCGCTGAAAAACGGATTACTAAAAACGAAGATCGACAATTAATCAGTGCTTGGATTCGCAGCCAACTGCAACAAATGATGGTACTGCGTTTAAAGTCAGATGAAGGTGAAAAAAAGAAAAATTATACCTTTATTGGTCAGGAAAAAAGTATTCGTTTTACTGCACCCTTAAAAGCTCTAAAAGAAAAAGGCGGCATTTATTTTATTGAATTTTTTATCGAAAAGAATGATAAAAATACCAGTCTATCAATGCGCTACTCACCTTACCGTCCTGATGTCACATGGGAAACCGCCTTTGCCAACGCACAAACTGTATCAATCTACCAAAACTTTCATAATTTGGAGTTTAGCTATTTAGTCGTAGAAACTTCTGAAGATAAATCCCGTTGGCTAAAGTCATGGAGCAGTATTAATAGTTATCCTTTGCTCCTAAAAATCAGTGCTGAAGCTCCCGAATCTGAGCCGTGGGCAGATATTATGGTGGAGCTACCACAAGTCGATGAATATTTAAGTAGTCAGCCCAAGGCCTCAAAAGTCAGAAATCGTTCTAGAAGAAAGCGTAGTGAAAACAGTGAAAACAACGAATCATAATTACCAACACAGGTTACAAAAATCGAGCCAAAAAGGCGTAGCCTTATTAATGGTGCTGTGGATTGTTAGTATTATGTTAATGATCAGTTCTTCATTACTGTATTCCGTCAAAATGGAAACAGCAATGACTTACTACGGACGTAATAGTGCCCAAATTCGGGCTTATAGCGATGCGGCTTTACGCTACAGTATTCAACAATTATTGCTCGACCCTTCTTTAAGAAGTATTAATATATTAGGTAAACCGTTTAAATGGGAGTTTGAACAAAGTCAGGCAACCATTAGCATTGTGGCTGAAAATGGTTTAATTGATCTTAATCAAGCCCCTCGTAAACTCTTACAACAGTTATTGATTCATGTGGGTGAAGATGAAGACAAAGCCAATATGTTATTGGATTTAATTGAAGACTTTAAAGATGATGATAATTTAGCCCGCCTTAATGGTGCAGAAGATCAAGCCTATGTGAATGCAGGTTTTGCGGCAGGAGCAAAAGATGCTCCATTTGAACGCTTAGAAGAATTACAGCAAGTTATGGCCATCAGCCTTGGTGTCTATCAAAAATTAGAAAAGTATTTAACCGTTAATGCACAATCTAAGGGGGTTAACCCTATGTTAGCGCCTGAGCATATTTTAATGTTACTCGCCAATAATGATACTGGCTTAGTATATGACTATATGGAGCAACGGGAAAACGCGGAAGGTCGATATGTACAAGCTAATTTTGGTGAAGGATTTACCAGTTATACCCAACAGGATCGCTACCGAATCCATATTCAGATCAGTATCAATGGGCAAGCCAGCTATTATTTAGATGAATATTCTATTTTATTAGTCAAAGATAAAATACCACCCTTTATTAGCTACTATCGCAAAAAAGTTCCTATTCAGCAAGAGCCAAAAACGGTAGAGAAAGACCCAGCAAATAATTGATTAGTATTAATTAAGTTTTAAGTTCAGATAATACGTCTATGCTATCTTCAATAATTTCTCGTACATCCGCATTATCATCTTTGCGATGCTTTTTTAGCGCAACAATGGCTTGTCGAGATGCGGTTAATGAAAGGTAATGTGCGGCATCAGCCCGAATGCGTATTTCTTTGGCTTCAAGCAATTTCTCTAAGCGTTCACGATAAGATTGCATTAATTTCGTATCCGCAAATTCTTCCATAATCACCCCAATACCAATTCGACTGCTCATAATCGTAGCGGGATCTTCTAATAATTGTAAAATAGCATCGAGCTTACTATTATCAGCTTGAATGATTTCAACCACTTGATACGCCTGTGCATTTGATAGCATTAAATCAAATTTACCCACTAGCTCTGCTTTATTTTTTGTCCACTCAATTCGCTGTCTCAATGCAGCAATATCTTGTACACCTGTCAAAATATAATCACCAATTTTGAGCCAAGGTACACTGCGTACTGCATATTTTTGGGCAATTTCAGGCGCGGCTTCAATATTAATAATGTGAATATGGCGTAATTCAGCCGATTTAACTAATGTCGATAAGCTTTCTAACAGGCTAGAACAGTGTGGACAGTGAGTACTTAATAATAAGGTTGCACTAAAAGTGCTAGGGGCTTTCATACAGTAGAGATCCTTGCTGAGGCAGAGTATTAATATTCCAGTGCATAATAGCCCATTGCCATAAATCATCAAGCTGAGAAAAGTTGTGTTGAGGGGGTGGATTTTGTCCTAAAAAAATCAATGCTTGATAAATATTATCAAAGGCATGCTGGCCTATTAAAGCCTTAGCTAAATTCCGCTTACTTAACTTGTTACCTTGGGCATCAACAGCAATAGGAATATGTAAATAATGCGGTTGCGGAAAGTTTAATAATTTCTGTAAATACAATTGTCTAGCCGTATTATCCAGCAAATCATAACCGCGCACGATATCGGTAATTCCTTGATAATAATCATCAATAACAACCGCTAACTGATAAGCAAATACGCCATCACTGCGCTTAATAACAAAATCACCGATGGCTTGAGCAATATTTTGTTTACAAGCCCCATACAAACGATCTTTAAAGGTAATGGGGGTTGAACCACTTAAAACGCGTACACTGCGTAAATGAGAGGGATTTGACGCATGAATCCCTTGGCGGCAAGTACCTGTATAGATAAAGCCATAGTGACCTACAGGTGAATTTTGTTGTAAAATTTTACGAGAGCAAGCACAGAAATAAGCTTTGTTACGTTTTAATAATTGTTCGGTAATCGTTTGATAAGCGGTTAAACGCTGACTTTGATATAAAACTTCTTCATTCCATTTAAAACCATGACATTCCAGTACATTTAAAATAGCACTAATCGCACCTTTTTGAACACGGGGGGCATCTAAATCTTCTATTCGTAATAACCAATCGCCTTGATGGGCTTTGGCATCTAAATAACTGGCTGTTGCAGCAAGTAGTGATCCAAAATGCAATGAACCACTTGGCGAAGGCGCGAAACGCCCTCGATAAGTGTTTAGCTTAAGTGAATTAAGCAAGCTGTCTTTCTTTGATTTCCTGCGTCGTTTTACAATCCACACATAACTCAGCGGTTGGACGGACTTCTAAACGTTGTAAACCAATTTCAATACCACAAGCTTCACAATACCCAAAATCTTCACTTTCTAAAAAGTTTAAGGTTTTATCAATCTTTCGTACTAATTTACGCTCTCGATCACGATTGCGTAACTCTAAAGCGAATTCCTCCTCCTGTGTCGCTCTATCCGCAGGATCGGCATAATGTGCCGCATCCTCTTTCATATGATCGACTGTTTTATTGACACCTTCTATTAGAACTTGCTTCCATGCGCTTAAAATATCGCGAAAATGATGTTTTTGCTGTTCGTTCATGTATTCCTCACCCTCTACCTGAGTATAGGGTTCGATACCATCAACAGGCAATGCAGATTTCCTTATCATCGTAGTAACAGTTGCCATAGTTTTCCTCCGTTAAGCTCTAAATCATCGCCAATAAATAACGTATGGTTTTAATTAGCTTAACTATTTGATTAATTAGTAAAAATAAATTCTTGTTTTTCAATAGCCCAAAAAATTCGCCCGAGAGTATAGCGAAAATGCGCCGTGAGAACATCACTTTTTGTCAGCACTGGTAATTTTTAGTTCAGAGGTGAATCCTACTGTACTGATTAGTCAGCATTTTTCATCGACGAAAGGTCACATAACACATGAGAAAAAACATAAAATTTCCTATTGTTGGCTTATCTAAACAATAAAAAACTATAATATAGTGTATACGAATTTTCGCTTAATCAGTGATGCTGAGCGCATTTAATTGCTTATTTCTGTTTGTGTCGGCAACTCAGGTTTATTGCGTTTGATAATTCCCTCTGAACGAACAGAGTCTGCATTCTCGATAATGGTACTTTCATATTGCTCTAGTGCTAATGAGCCACGTATGAGCTGGCTGAGCAAAGCAATTAATAAAAAGAAAAAGATAATGGATACAAAAATTAAAATAAACCGTGACACGGTGAGCCTCCTTGGCGTTAAAAAATTCCTTGTGCATATTTGAATTTTTAATATATCCGAACTCTCGTGATAATGTCATATAAGGACTTATTACTAGGATAAGTGCTGTATTCGCTAAGATGAAACGTAAATTAAGCAATTATTAGCTTCTAATATGACTTTTAGTCTATTTTTATCTTTACAAGTTATCCTATTCGTTTCTATAATTCGCCGCTTATGTCAAAAAGACTACCTATAGAAATATATCCATACCGTTTGATCGAACAGCGACGCATCCTAAATGGTCGGCTAAACCTGAAACCGTTATCACGTCTTCAGGAATTAACCCACCATTCTGATGGATATGTCACTGTGGAAATGACTTTTGGAAGAACGGATACGGGCTTGCCAATGATCAGTAGCAGCCTAAGCGGTTCTGTGCCTTTGCTGTGTCAACGTTGCATGCACACAGTTGATCATGTTTTTAATAAAACATGGCAGTTGATTTTGGTCAATAGTGATGCGGAAGCCGCACTTTTATCAACGGATGACGAGGCTTGGATTGTTGAAGATGATAAAATTTTTATTCAAGATTTTATTGAAGATGAGTTGTTGCTCAGCCTTCCTGTAGTTGCGAAACATAAACAATGTGATGTTGATGCCGCCGCTCAACGAGCTTCTTTTAAACCAGAAACTCCCCAGCGCGCACGCAAAACTGAAACCAAAAACCCATTTGCATCGCTCAAAAAAATATTTGAGGATAAGTAAGATCCATTTTATTTAATACTTATTCTTAAGGCTATATTGTAAAAATACGGAGTAAATCATGGCAGTACAAAAAAGTAAAAAGACACGTTCAAGACGTGGTATGCGTCGTTCTCATGACGCATTAAGTAGTCCAACTTTATCAGTTGATCCTGTATCAGGTGAAACACATCTACGTCATAACATGACAGCAGATGGCTTCTATCGAGGTCGTCAAATTATTAGCAAAGCTGTCGAAATCGACGATGATGATGACTAAATTTATCTAAATGGAGAATATTTTGCTTATTCTTCTAATTCAGTTATTTACTGAATTTTATAAAAGGTAGATAATGAAAACGCGGGATGATAAAGCCCGCGTTTTTATTTCTACAAATTATTTAGTGACAAAATTATGACCTCAGTATATACGATTGCACTGGATGCAATGGGCGGTGACTATGGACTACCTGTTGTAGTGCCAGCAGCGATTGCTGCATTGAAACAATATAATGATATTGATTTAATACTGGTTGGTGATAAAGAAAAAATTCAAGCTGAATTAGCACAACAAGGTCATAAGGACAGTGATCGTTTACATATTCAACATGCTTCTCAAGTCGTTGAGATGGATGAAGCCCCTGCATTAGCATTGCGAGGCAAAAAAGACTCTTCGATGCGGGTGGCTATTAACCTCGTCAAAGCAGGAGAAGCGAATGCGGCGGTGAGTGCAGGCAATACGGGTGCTTTAATGGCAACAGCGCGTTTTGTATTAAAGATGTTACCGGGTATTGATCGTCCTGCCATCTGCTCAGTCATCCCGTCCGAATACGGTTATTCGCATGTCTTAGATTTAGGGGCAAATGTGGATTCTTCCGCTGAACATCTGTATCAATTTGCCGTCATGGGGTCTGAACTGGTCAAAGCGATTGATAATATTGAGTCACCCACCGTCGGTTTGCTGAATATTGGACAAGAAGCCATTAAAGGCAATGAGCAAGTGAAAGCTGCGAATATTTTATTAGAGTCAGCCCAACTGAATTACATTGGTTATGTTGAAGGTGATGACATCTTTCTTAAAGATGTCGATGTAGTGGTCTGTGATGGCTTTGTGGGTAATATTGCGCTAAAGACCACAGAAGGTTTAGCTAAAATGATTTCGAATGAATTGAAATCTCAGTTCAGCCGTAATCTATTTTCTAAACTATCCGCCTTGATTGCTTTGCCCGTGCTAAAAGCCTTTCGACGTAAATTTGATCCACGCCGTTATAACGGTGCTAGCCTATTGGGTTTACAAGGTATTGTTGTTAAGAGTCATGGGGGTGCTGATAGCTTATCCTACCGTCATGCCATTGGTATTGCCCGCGCAGAAGCGATTACTAATGTGCCACAAAAAATAAACAAACAACTTGAAGCCTTGTTTCAGAAAAATAAGTAAAAAATAAGCATCCAATAAGATTTTCTATTGCGGTTCAACTATAGATATAAGTCAATAATCATACACATTGCGTATTACGTTCTAGGAGCTAAATAATATGTTTTCACGTATTACAGGTACAGGCAGCTATTTGCCTGAAAAAATCTTAACCAATCATGATTTAGAAAAGATGGTTGATACCACAGATCAATGGATTCTTGAACGTACGGGTATTCAAAAGCGTCATATTGCTGAAAACCAAACCACCTCAGAATTAGCCGAAGTCGCAGCATTAAATGCCTTAGAGATGGCAGGAAAATCAGCGAATGATGTCGATTTAATTATTTTTGCAACCACCACACCTGATTTAATCTTCCCCAGCAGTGCCTGCTTATTGCAGAAGCGTTTAGGCATTAACAATGGTGCAGCCGCATTTGATATACAAGCCGTATGTACGGGGTTTGTATATGCCTTAGCCACCGCAGATAAATTCATTCGTAGTGGCTCACACCAATGTGCATTAGTCATAGGAGCTGAAACCCTCTCGAATATTGTCGATTGGAGCGATCGTGGTACTTGTGTACTCTTTGGTGATGGAGCAGGCGCAGTTGTTTTAGAAGCTTCAGAAGAAGCAGGTATTTTATCAACTCATATTCATGCTGATGGCACGTTTGAAGACTTACTTAAGGTCAATGCAGGTGTTTCCAGCAATTACGAGCGACTAAAAGCCGGTGAAGCCTTTATTCAAATGCGGGGTAATGAAGTATTTCGTATGGCAGTTAAAACCCTCGGGCGCATTGTCGATGAAACCTTAGCCGCTAATAATCTTCAAAAAACCGATATTGATTGGCTCGTGCCACATCAAGCCAATATTCGTATTATTAATGCCACCGCAAAGAAGCTTAAAATGTCTTTGGATAATGTAGTGATCACCGTGGATCAACACGGTAATACATCAGGTGCATCCATTCCTTTAGCATTGGACACAGCGGTTAGAGATGGACGGATTCAACGCGGTGATACCTTATTGCTTGAAGGCTTTGGGGGTGGATTTACATGGGGTTCTGCATTGGTTAAGTTTTAATCAAAAAAGTTATCAAGTAAAGGACAAATCGTAATCCAAAATGTTACAAACAAAGATAAAAAGCAGGCTGTAAAATCTCTAAGAGGTATGTTACAGCATAAAGGTAAAATTATACCAACAGAGCAACTATGCAAGCCAGTAGAGTACAGTAACTCAAAATTTGAGCATTGAAAATGCTTTTGAGGTGACACATGCACTTAAGTGGTACAAGTTGGGTGCTGACTTTGCAGATGCAATACATCTTTGTGTCTGTGGTGAAAGCTTATTCTATACCTTCGATAATAAGTTTTGTAAATCTGCAAAAGATATAAATATAACCCCGAACTTTAAAGTATTGTGAGTATAGTTATTCATTCAGGGAATGAAATGGAGTTACACGACGGATTACGCCATATATTAAAGGAACATTTACTTTGGAACAAGGCACATCTGGATTGTTTTATTGGAATGTTATTCAGTTTATTGCATCTAAAATAGGTTAATTTAACGCAATTAGCATTAGTTTTTCCCAGTGATGCAACCTTCACAAAGAAGCTTAAGAAAACTATGCTAGAATTTTTTTGAAATTTAAGGTGATGACTCATTATCTTAGCGATGATATAGGATGAATGCTCTCTTTAAACACATGATGTAAAACAAAGGGAAAAGCGAAAGCAATCCCCTTATATAATCAGTGCGGTGCAATGTTTATGCCGTTCAGCACAACAAGTACTTTAATCCCCCCTGTTTATTCTTTAATGTTCAAACGCATGTTTAAACGAATTTAAAGTTCATGGGTAAATTTATGTAATACATTGATTTTAAATAATATTTATACTTATATATAAGGAATAAATGCTATAACGTTAGAATATAAAAATAGTAATAGAGTAATTTATGAAATATATTGAAAGTACGATAAGAGATAAATTAATTGATCAACTTGACATATTTGGTGAAGAGTTAACTTTTTTAAAAAAAGAAAAATTTTTACCTAATGATAAAGGTACAAGAGGATTTGTAGATTTATTAGCAAGTGACTCAATGAATAGGTTTGTAATTATTGAACTTAAGAGAAGTAGAGGAGCGTCAAGAGAGGCTATACATGAAGTATTAAAGTATATTGAAGGAATAAAGGAAAATAAAAGTTTAAAAAACAATGAAATTATAGCGTATATCGTTTCTACAGAGTGGGATGAGTTGCTAGTTCCTTTTTCTTCCTTTGTAAAGGATGTATCATACTCTGTGAGAGGTTATAAGTTAGTAGTAGATATAGATCTAAATCCAATATATGTAACTAGAGTCGAACCACTTAATATAAAAAATGAAAGAATACTTAGTAATCTACATTCTATTGCATTATATACAGAAGAACAAAACTTAAAAAAAGGCATTGAAAGTTATATAAATAGTTTTTCAAAAAAGAAGATTACTGATTATGTTTTGTTGATATTAAAAGCAAATAAAAATTTATATTCTTATACTGGTTTTTCAAAAAATGAAATATCAGAATGGAAAAAAATATTTAAAGAGTATAAATATTTAATATATTCATCAGTTCAGACAATGACTGATGAAGAATATTGGAGTATTATTAAAACAGACAAATCATTATATGAGGAGGTAAACGAGTATGTTAATGACTGGAGTGATAAGGATATATCTATTAATCTACATCTTTATGCTGTTGAAGATTGCGAACCTCGTCCGTTTTTTGACTACTATGAAATATCCTATCCAGCAAAATTAGCAACAAAATTACTTAAAGAAGAAAAATGGGAAATTCAAAATATTATTAGAAGTGGAGGGTTAAAAAATAATAACCTATTAACTGATGAAACTATACTTCAGGAGTTAACAGGTTCAGATGGGCTTGATAGGATTAGATATTTTAAAAAATTCAATTCAAAAAATAGTTCTATACTAAAAAAAATCAAAGAAGAAGTATCTATTTGTCTAGAGTTTAATCCATATTGGTTAAGTGGAGTCATTAAAGCTATAGAGGAAATAACTGAAATATCAAAAACAAAGATATTTACTGGAAATATATCAAT
>WFRR01000073.1 GCA_015486375.1 Thiotrichaceae bacterium | reverse complement strand
TATATGTTGAGCCCGTTGTCGCAGAGACTCAAACCAGTATGGATGCGGCTCAAATAGAAGCTATGACGGCTTTAGAACAGCGATTTAAACAAGAAAAAGCCAGTATGGAAGCGGAGTATTTAGATAAAGATTCAATGATTCAAGTGGTATCGGATATTGTAGATGATAAATTTTCCCAGATAAAACAGTTGTTTAAACAAGACATTCAACCCGATCCTATTGAGGCTCAAGCTGATACGGAGTCAGATACAACGGAAGCCCTTAAAAACAGTCAACAATTAGAACAACAAGAATCCGAAATTGAAGCCTATCAACGTGAAATTACCGCGTTAAAACAGCAATCTCAACAAGAAATAACAGAATTAAAACAGCAATCTCAGCAAGAAATGACGGAATTAAAACAACAATCTCAGCAAGAAATAACAGAATTAAAACAACAATCTGAAAAAATAGCGTTGGAAAATAGTCGTTTACATGAAAAACAAATTGAAACGCACATTAAAAATCAAGCCCCCGAACATTCTATTCGTGAGGATTATTTATTAAATAACCCGCCAATATCGCAAAATTTTGAATCATTTGAATCAATGGATTATCCTGTACAACTGTCTAAAAATGATTGCATCAGTGCTAAAACCATAGTGATGAAATCACCCCAAAAAGCACAAGATATTCTGGATTTACTCGCCATTCGCCTCAATCAAACCCAGCCTGTCTTGAATAACCCCATTGCTTATTTAGCCCGTTTAGTCCAAAAAGAACAAAGCAATGAACTTGACTTTAGTGCTTTACAAACCTTTACCCGACCTCAAGTGATTCAACGCGATTTACAAGACTTAATTCAGGCACATAACCGCGACTATGGCATGTATACCGCTTATGGTGAAATGGCCAAAAGCTACGATTTCCAGCCTGATGACCCTGATAATTATGCTGAGCTGAAAGAGATTGAAGATCACTACAGTGACAGTTTTGATCGCGCACAAGCCTCTTATGATTCCCTTAAAGCCTATATTGCTGACTATCAACTCGACAGTGCTATTTTAACGGGACTCGATTCTAATGCTTCTGCTTCTAATCCAATAAAAAGTGAATAAGACCTGATCCCTTTTTTTACCACGCAAATTATATAAGAGCTGAGTTTAGTGCTTTTCACCTGCATGGGAGAGATATAAAGCTAAGCCAATTAATGCAACACTACCTGAAAAATAGACCATATCTAAGCCTGACTGAAACGAGTGAATATTTAAAGCTAATTCAAAGAAACGCACAATCAAAATCATTAGAATAACTTTAGCAAGACGTGCTTTTAGGTCATCTAAGCTGTCAATAACTAAGACTTTCATTGAATGTTCACTATGTTGTGCTTGTTCAATTTTACTAATAAATAACTCATATAAACCTAAGGAAAAAATAAGTAAAACCGTTGCTAATAAATAACCATCAATGATTTCAACGACATGGGTAATAGCGGTGCCACGTTCTGATAAGCGACTTGCTTCATCAAGAGAAGCATAAGAAATTAGGTGCGATAACATTGACCAAGCATCAACGGTTGTCATATAAAAAATACCAAACGAGGCAAATAAGCAGGCTATGACTGCAAATATTACTACAAAGCGGCTATTCCATAATAAACTTTCAAATATTCTTTCCAATGCTTTCATGTTCTGCACTCCAACTGGGATAAATCATAATTAATTTGTCATCAAAATAAATCAAGGGAATACGGTCACGTTGCCACGGAGGAATATTGGCAGCGTGTAATAATTTTTTTACACGGCTGTGATGCTTATGTCCTATCAGGTGAATCCGTTCACCCCCTTGCCGAAAACGAACACTAATCTTTCCTTGTTTTACTTCAATTTGATGTGTTGTAAACCATTTTTGAACAACACTTGCCATAATATATTGCTTCAATGAAGGGATAAATAGGTCTTCAGTAATAGTTTCCCAAATAATCACCTGCTGTATATTATGTCTGCCTAAATGAGGCATCACATAAAGTTGTTTTTGATAGGCTCTTATTTCAATATTTTGCCAATGAACACAAGGTGTTGCTCCTTGTTTGGCATAGAGTGCATCCGATAAAATATGTTGCAGTTTAATAGCAGAAGGCATGGGATAAGATTGCCGTTGCAACCATAAGCGAATGACTGCTTTTTGTTTTTGAGGCGTAAATATTTTTAATTGCTCGATATATAATGTATTTTTATCAGGGTTGAGTGCCTGATCTAGATCTACTTGAGTATATTCAGCTAATAAATGTTTCGTTTCTGATTGTAAATAGGCGACTCGACTGAGCGTAGCGTGAATACCCTTCCAGCGAGTTTGTAATAAAGGTAGCACCTCATGACGCAAAAAATTACGATCAAAATCAGTATCACGATTACTGGG
>WFRR01000072.1 GCA_015486375.1 Thiotrichaceae bacterium | reverse complement strand
TCGAGCAATTGCAGCAACAAATAGACGTTGTTACACAGACTTATTTAGCAGAATACGAGTTCTATAAACCCCTGCATAAGCAAATCATAGAAGAAGGAGAGAAGCAGGGTTTAGACTACTGGGGTGCGGCGGATAAGCTACAACTGTCTGCCACAGTCAGACCGATGATTGAAAAACTCGATGGTTTAAAAGCGGAAGCTGATCGCTTAGAGGCAGAACAGGAGGAGTTAAAATCCATCATATAATGTTGAAGAATGATGAATTAATGCCTTTTCAACCCGCGCTTGGGTGGCTGATTGCAATCGCTCAACTCGACAGCCGACTTTTAGTACATCAAAAAACATTAAGGTTAAAACCCCCGACTTAATTGATTCCATGCAACAACTTGGCTGTAGTCTCGAATATTATCGTTATTGGTATCAGTTTCAATTAAAACATAAGTGGTATTGAGGCTGGTAACAGTAATATTCATTGTGCCATCTTGGCGTTGGATAGTGAATTTACCTATATAGGGGTAGCTTTCTGTGGGACGTATTTTTAACGCTTCAAGCATGGTGGTGCTGTAATCACCATCGTTAGGGCTATTACTGAGCGTTAGGCTTGAATTATATTGCTGGATTGTTCTTTCACTGCTAACAATATCAGTACTTACTTGGGTAGTAAGATTGGCAAAGTCGTAATTAATTCCCTCTCTGCTGAGTTGTAAATTATTTGAATTCATCGTGAGTAAGGTATTATCGACTGTATCAGGATCAATTTCTGTTGTATTAAGTAAGCCTGTAAACGTACTGTTAATAGAGGTTAGACCATCGTCAATAGAGAGATTATTGAGTGTGACTTCAGTATCAATACTTGTCGCTGCAACATCGCTAATTCTGAGATTATAATTACCATCAATCGTAATATCCGTGCTTGTACTTATATTTCTACATTGATTGACATTAACGGCTAAATGATCATTAACACTGGAATATTTTAAATCTGCATTGCTATCGGTAAAGGTATAAATAAACGTGCCGCCACTGGGACAAGCTAGACTGAGATTACTAAGATTAAGCGCAAAAGCATTGGCTAAGGTTGCAGGTTGATTTAGTAAGGTTTGTACACTGAGTAAGGGTGGAATACCTGCAATCATTGTTTGGCTTAAATTTCTTGCAATAGCTTGAGTATTATCAATATTTCTGGGCATATCATCATTGACAAGCGTATGTTTTGTAGCAATTTCTACAACGCCTGTTGGAAAAACATTAATACTGGGATTGCTTAATACCATTTCAAATGTTTCATTACTTTCTAAAAACATATCACCTAAAACTTGCACACTAATAGTTACCGTTGTTTTTCCAGCAGGAATAATAATAGTGTCAGAAACAGGAATATAATCTTGACCTGGAATAGCTGTTCCATAGCGCGTGTAATAATCAACTGAAATATTCGTTGCAAGGGCTTGTGTCAGTTTTACTTCAAAAAAGTCAAGATGGTGAGCATTCGTTTCACTGGCTTGTGGTTTTAGATCCTTTAAAATAATTTGAGCATCTAAAATATTAGCTCTGCTATCATTGTTTAAAAAAAAGACAATAAGTGTTAAGAAAAAAATATTGATATTTTTTTTCATCATTAAGTTAACCATTTTTAACAATATTAGTATGTACTTATACTCTTATTGAATATTTTCTAATTAAGAATACAACGCTGAATTTTTATTATAATTACTGTTATCATGGCCTTTAATCTAGAATAAGATACCCAATAAGCATAAATAAATTGACTTAGTATATACAGGCTCGCACAAAAAAATCATCTACAATTTATATCAGTGTTGGTTAATTGGTCAAAAAATAGTGGCAAAGGATGATAATACGATATGTTCAAAAAAAATTACCAAGGAGTGAGTTTATTATTTGCTGCTCTCATTATCAGTAGTTTATCAGGCTGTATCGCACCTGATAACAAAGTCATTGCAGGTTTAGGAACGCCTGATGTGACTAAATGTGGTTTAATTCCTGGTGTGGGTGATGGTGCTGAATATAATCCTCGCACCGCAACACAGCTTGATTTAGATGATGATTTACTCGATGACCCACAAATTCATCCAGATGTGTTTTATATTGGTTGGTCAACACTGGATAGTCGTTCTGACTTACGTTCGCCACGTAGAGGCTATACAGAAGATAAATTTGAAGATAAATTATTTGTAACTCGACAGGCGTTGGATAAAGATAAAAATCCAACCACGCAAACGTGGCAACTTTTACCACAACTGATTAATGATTGTAAAGACCTTGAACAAATCCGTATTCATAGTTTTGATGTTGCACCCAATGGGCGCAGTTTATATATTTCTATGGCGAGAACACCGACAGACAACGGTGGAGTAAGAGATGCACATTTAGCCATCTATCGCTTTGATTTTAAAAATTATACTCTCACTAAGATTAGTAACGATGATACCGTTTCATACCTCAATCCTACTTATATAGGCAACGATCCCGATACAGGACATGAAATATTATTAGTGGCTAAAACAGTCCAAAAAGAAGAAATTCCGATTAATTATGCTGTACCGCAAAAAGCAGTTTTAACGGATGAATATGAACGCGATGCAACTCCTTTAATACACACAATGGATGCGGTGACGGGGGATACATTCCGACTTGGATTTAATAACTCTCATCAAACCGAACCCTTTGCAATGAAAGACCCGAATGGCAATACCATTATTGGTTTTACGCAATGGGAACATCAACAAAATATTAATCGCTTTTCTTTGTGGAAAATGCAAATTGATGGCAGTGATAATTTTACGCTATACGGTGACGAGGCAGAAACAACGGATAACATCGGTAATATTTACCAAGGTCGAGTCGTTAAAACAGGTCCTTATGAAGATTATATTCTTATGGGAGAGGGAAAGAGTAAAAGTGCGACTTTTCCTACTGAGGGCAATATTTTAATGACAAAACGAAAGCATTTAGATTTACGCAGTGACAAAGTTTATTTACAAAAAGTGATTTCAGGAGACAGTGACACACAAATTTCCCGAAACCCTGAACATTATAATGCAGAAAGTTTTGTTTATTCTTATCGTGGTAATGTCGGGCAATCTTATCATATTTATGTTAAAGATTTTCCCAGCAGTTTAAGTGAAAATGATAGTGTTGTCGGTGATAGTGCTGATCCAAAAGCAGGTAAAAAGATTTCTCCTGAAACTGACAGTTATCATTTTGTTCAAGCACGCAGCTTTTATTTACCCAAACGTCAAAAAGTTATCCCAACAGAAGGGGATCTTGGTCAAAACCGAGTTTCTTTTACCAATAATAATCTTAATGGAAAGTCGGGATTTTTAGTTGAAAACTTAACTCAGTCTGATAATGGAGAGCAACATCAACTGGATGGTATTAAGCCATCTGAAATTTCTTTGCAATTCTTTGTTCCTTCCCATTCTTTTAGTGACTCTTTCGCCATTGGTTTGGAGAAACAACAAGAAATTAATATTCCTGCCAGTGGTTTTATTTCACCTGAGAGTGATGGCTCTTTTGCGATGATCTTAAAAAGTGGTTTATATATGTGGAAGATGAATAAACGCTTTAATTACAATGGTGAAAATATTTGGTTACCGATTCGGGCTGAGCTTCAGGAAGTCAGTTTTATCCCAAATCGCGTTAATGCCTGCAACCAATGCCATCAAAATCGTAACCAAGCCAATATTGATAAATACACTAATTACACCTCTATTGCAGCCACTAAAATGCGCGGTAATTTAAAAGATGTTAACGATATTAGTACTTTTGAAACCTATGAAGCAATCCCTGATTTTCATCAAAATGTAGTGCCTTTGCTCACTAAACCCAGTATTACCGCGAATGCAGGTGAATTTAACAGCGAACCTAGCGTTACCAACGGTGAAGATAAATTTTACAGTTGCATTGACTGCCATCGGGCGGGAACGAAACTGAATTTAAGTAATTTTTCGGGTCCTGATGTACAAAACTCAACCTATTTAAATAGTGTTTTTGGTGCTTCTAAGCTGGGTAGCTCAAAAATGAATTTCCTTAACAGTAATCTTAATCCGATGTCAGGCGGTTTTGCTCCACTGTTTTGGTCGCTATTACTGAATGATGATTTAACTATTCCCGATGATGATAGTCATAAAGGATCACGTCGCGCTTTAGAACGTGCAGGGGATTATGGGGCAACTTATAGTAAAGAAGTCGAAGCAAAAATTGCAGGAATTAATGCAAAATATAATCACAGTAAACACTGGAATAAAAGTGATATGCAAGCCTTTATTATTTACAGTAATACCCGTTTGCCTGCGACCTTATCTGATAATAATAAATTTGTTACCCAAGGTAGTGGTTATACCGACAGTGCTGCAGGACAGAAAGCCTATCAAGTGATGCTACGTAACTGTTATGACTGCCATAATGCTTTTTCAGGAGAAAGTGGTGGCGGATTGGAAGATGCAAAAAAAGGCTTACCCTTAGAAAAGGTCTTTACAGGTGATACAACCAATCGTGATTCACGCATACGCTTTGTGATGCATAATCATATCGCGAACAAAGGAGCTACCAAATTCTCAGATAGTACCATCATTAGCGATTTAAATACTTCAATGAAAAAGACTTTAGAATCTGCTCGTTACCGCATTGATTTTGACAAACCTGAACAATCTGAGTTACTGATTTATGCATTAGGTAAGGATAAGCTCGATAGTAATGGGTATGCAATTAATAAAGATATACTCGACAGTGATAAGAAAGTAATAGAAAAGGCTGCGCTTACTTTATCTCAGACAGCTCCACATTATGTCAAACATGATGCTATTTTTACAGATCCCAAAAATGATGCAGATTATCAATCTATTAAAAACTGGGTTATGAATACCACGGCGAATATTGAAAATAAGCCACCTATTATATCCAGTAAGCAAGGGAGTTTAACACTGACGGAATACGATGATCCTATTTCTTTCGATGATCCTATTTCTGAAAGTGACAATATTCTTCAATGGAGTGACCCTGACCATGCAGAAGAGTTAGCGCAATTATTTTTGGAAGGCAGTAGCACCTCTGAGTATAGCTTTAATGACTCTATGTTGGCTTTAGACTATCTAAGTTTTACCTCTGCTCGCTTAAAAGCCTATGCTATCTTTGGTGATCGAGACCCTATAAACTCAGAAGGGGTACGAGTTCCTCGCGAGTTTAGATTAGTTGCTAGTGATGGACAAAGTCATAGTTCAGCCTTAAAATTTCCTGTCACAGTGAATAAAGGGGATTATATCGTTCCTACTCCTAATAGCACTTTACCCAATGCTTATGCTTATTACACAACAACATCCAGTGAAGCAGGTGGCAGTGATACTAATGGGACTTGCACAGATAGCGTAAGAGACTTAGGTGAGCTGCATAAATTGACAGTAAAACAGGATGATCTTAATACTTTAGATATAGATGAATCTTTAGAAACAGAAGATATTTGTATTGGCATTATTGAGGGCTATAAAGCAGGAGCAGAGGGTTGGACAACCGTATACCGTCGCAGTGATCGGGGTTGGCTGTATTTTATGGAACAAAGCGCACAGAAGATTCATGTCGTGAATGAATTAAGTGCGCGGCGATTATTTACCATACAATTAGATCATTTTGATAACAAAGACTCAGATAGTCATAAGCAAACCCAATATTTACTCTGGTGGCGTTTGGCTGATGGCATTGATTATTCAGGGGATGACCGTTGGCAAGGTGTAGATGGTGTTGCCCATACCAGTGATATCACCTGTAGCAGTGGTGAATTGCAAGGAATTTTAGAATCTAAACTGAGTAAAAATCTTAATGGTGATTGGTATGTGGGTTTAGGTTGTGATGAATCTATGTTAGAGATTACGAACAATGTTGCATTGAGCACATTGACAGTTGCAACAGAAGATGATGATACAAAGGGTGTCAAGAAAAATGACTTAATTGATCCTGACTCTGGTGAGTTAATTGCACTTCAAGAATATCAAGTCAGACCGCGATACCGTCAAAAATTAAAAGGCAATGATTTTCTCTCTGTTTATGTGTGGAAACGTGCCACCTTTATGACGCAACGTCTTTTAGAATCGATTGATAAATTCAATGTCCTGAATCTATTTACAGGTAAAGATAAGTCCTTTGGTCAATTCACTTATCCTGATCCTAATGATCCTACTAATACTGATAAAAATACCAATTACTTCAATGTTCGTGCCGTCGTTGTGGCAGAAGATGGCGCATTTTACGGTTTTAATAAAGATTTAAATAAAGATGCTACAATTTTTAACTTTGATCCTCTTGAAAAAACCCAAGCCGAAATTACTAATCTACCCCCTTGGATTTCAACCTATCTGGATAGTATTAATACCTATGGCACTCCGTTCTTAGTGATTGATCCCCGTTAAGGTCTCACAGTTATAAGTGAACTCTAGCAATTTGCTAGAGTTCTGTGTCCTATTAATTTCTCACAAATTGATAAATTATAGATACGAGATTACGTAAAATTTAGAACCATCCTTGACGCAATTCTTGTGTTAATCCTGCCAAACGGACACTACAAAGCAACGATGCTATATTCATGCCATTCTCTCAAAAATAAGCAGGATATTTAAAATATTATGAAAAATTTGTATCAATTACTTCTACTCAGTAGCTTCGTCTTGCCGTTATCTTTAGTAGCTGAGGGTGAGGTCGGTATTACCCCTAATAAGATGAGTATAACGGTTAAGCATGAAGGTAAAGAAGTGGAAATCAAGCGTAATCAGGATGTTGGTGCGACGGTTGATGAAGATTTTGCTATGACTTCACGCCCTTGCCCACCGTTCTGTATTCAGCCTGCTAAATTAGCGAAAGGGGTTGATACGATTGCTGAGTTAGAAGTTTTGGATTATTTAGAAAAGATGAATTCAGGTGATGACTCTGTTCTGGTAGTCGATTCCCGAACGGCTGTATGGATAGCTAAAGGGGCAATTCCCAGCGCAAAAAATATTCCTTGGGATTTGCTCAATACCAAGAATGAAGACACCACGACAGAAAATATTATTAAGGTCATGTCAAAAGAGTTTGGAGTTAAATTAAAGAAGGGTAAGGATGCCTTTGATGTGGATGAAGCTATTGTTGCCAATAAACCTCAGTCGGTATTTGACTATAGCAATGCTAAAACGTTAGTAATGTATTGTAATGGTATGTGGTGTGGACAATCACCCAATAATATCTTAAGCCTATTATCATTTGGTTATCCTGCTGAAAAACTCAAATGGTATCGAGGCGGTATGCAGAACTGGGCTAACCTTGGTTTCACTACCACGAAAGTTGATAAAGATTAATCTACTCACTCTACACTTTGTACCTGCTTTATAATGCATGCCTATTTTCCAATTTTTGAAAATCAATGAATATAAAACTTGAGCAACTGAGTCAACATTTACAACACAATCTTGCCTCGGTGTATTGTGTCTCAGGCGATGAAACTCTTCAAAGTATGGAAGCGGTTGATCAAATTCGTTTGGCAGCTAATCAAGCAGGGTATTTAGCCCGTGATATTTTGACAGTTGAGGGTAAATTTGATTGGAGCATTCTGCACCGAGTTTCTGAAAGTTTATCTTTATTTTCTGAAAAACAGATTATTGATTTACGCATTCCCAGTGGTAAACCTGGCGCAGCAGGTAGCAAAGCGATTCAAGCTTACTTAGCTAAAATTCCCGATGATAAATTACTGATTATTCAAATGGGTAAGGTCGATTACCGCAGTAAGAAAACTAAGTGGTTTAAAGCGATTGAGGCCGCGGGGATTAGCATACAGGTCTGGCCATTATCTCCACCCCAAACCTTAGCGTGGATTGCAAAGCGGATTAAGCAAGCAGGTTTAAGCGTTTCTCAAGAGGCAGTGCAATTGCTAAGTCAGTATGTTGAGGGTAATTTAGTCGCTGCTTCACAAGAGATTCAAAAACTCTATACCCTATTTGGTTCAACTCAAATCACTGAGCAACAATTACTAAAAGCCATCACAGATTGTTCTCATTACTCACTTTTTGATTTAGTTGATGCGATTCTTTCAGCACAGCCCAAACGGGTACGACATATTTTAGATGTATTGCAACAGGAAAATATGCCTTTGCCCTTGCTGTTATGGGCAATGACCGATTTAGGACGCAAGTTATATCAAGCTAACTTTGCTTTACGCGCAGGTAAAACGGATGCTGCGATAATAAGAAGTATACCTCGTAATAAACAGTCACTCTATAAACAAGCCAATCAACGTCTATACCATGCAGATTGGTTAATGATTTGGACACAGTTAATTGAGGTCGATTGGAAAAGTAAGGGCGTGGGTGAGAATGCTAGCAAGCATCCTGCCCGTATTTGGGATGAAATTGCAGATATTGCCCTTAATTTGGCAGGAGCTTAATTATGAATTCAGAAAAAGTGGTATTTGGATTTTTTATTGTTTTAGCCTTAACGCTTAACTTTGGATTTTTCCTAGGAGAAATGAGCGATTTATCTCAACATAGCGTATTTGAATTATATGCAGCATTAGTCGTCAGTTTGGTTGCAACAATTTTAAAATTTGGAGATAGCTCACATCTAGGCGCAGTATTTCTTTCTACCAGCTTAGTGGCAGATTTACAGTTAATTGCCGCCGCCGTCGTTTGGGGATTGGCAGAACATACGAGTGAGCTAGGCGTAACACCAGAAGTCGTTTCGACCATTGTTTCTTTATCTGGTGGTGCATTACTAGCCAATATCACCTCGGTTATTCTATTAATTGCTGAAACTTTGAGCGTTAGACATTAAAGCTAAATTTCCATAATTGTTTAAGCTTCATTATCATCAATCTCAATTGATCAATAAGTGAATTAAGCAATGTCCACTGTGTTTTACCTATTATTACGTCGTTTAAGAATGCCGCTACTGGTCTTAATCAGTGTGTATTCTGTCTCTATTCTAGGCTTTGTTTTAATTCCAGGACAAGATGATCACGGCAATGTATGGGAGATGTCCTTTTTCCATGCCTTTTATTTCGTGAGTTTTATGGGATCGACGATTGGGTTTGGCGAAATTCCTTATGCTTTTACCGATGCACAACGTTTTTGGGCGATTATTGCCATTTATGGCACGGTGATTTCTTGGTTATATGGCATTGGTACAATGCTTGCGGTCGTACAGGACTCTGCTTTTCAACGCTTATTGATTGAGAGTAAGTTTAAACGCCGTGTTAAACGTATTTCTGAGCCATTCTACTTAATTTGTGGCTACGGTGAAACAGGACAATTATTAACACATGCACTCTCTAATGAGGGTATTCCCTTAGTCATTATTGATTCAGATGAGAGCCGTATTAATGAAATTGAAGTAAGCCATTTTTTACTGAAACCGTTAGCAATCTGTGCTGACAGTGCTTGTTTAAAATATTTAAAAATGGGGGGCTTATTACATCCACATTGTCGGGGAGTGATTGCCTTAACTTCAGATGATCAAACCAATTTAAGCATTGCAACTGCTGTCCATTTACTCAATAAACGTCTGCGCTTAATTTCACGCGCAGAGTGTATTGATGTAGAAGAAAATATCACTTCATTCGGTAAAAATGAAGTCATTAATCCGTATGAAAATTTTTCTCAACGCTTAAGTAACTTAGTAGAAAAGCCCGATTTATATATTTTATTTGATTGGTTAACAGGGATTCCGTGTGAACCCTTAAGTCAGCCTAAATTCCCTCAACACGGCACATGGATTTTATGTGGTTACGGTAAATTTGGGCGTTCTATTTATCAGAAGTTAAAGAAAATCGGTATTCAAGTCATTGTAGTCACACCAAACCGAGAAGAAATTATTCATATCGAACAATCTGTACGGGGCATTGGGGTTAAGATTGATGTATTAAAAAAAGCTGAAATTAAACAGGCAACGGGGATTATTGCAGGGACGAATAACGATGCTAATAATTTATCCATTATTATGACGGCGAAAGAACTGAATCCTGCTGTTTTTACCATTGCGCGACAAAATCAACAATCACACCATTCAATTTTTGAAGCTGCGAATATTGATCTTGTAATGCAACGGGGTGATGTGGTTGCGGATACGATTTTTGCCTTGATTCGTTCTCCATTATTTGGTGAATTTGGGCGTTTAAGTGCCTATCGTTCTAATGAGTGGGCGAGTAAATTAGTCAACCGTTTGCGAAGCTTATTAGACAATAAAATGCCGAGCTTATGGGAAATTCGGATTAATGAGATGGATACCCCCAGTGTGTACCATGCTTTGCAAACCAGAAAAAATATTAAATTAAAGGATATATTGCGTAATCCTAATCATCGTAATCAGCAACTCAATGCACATGCCTTATTGTTACATCGCAAAGATCGCGGTTATTTACTCCCTGATGAGGTACACAAAATAAAGCTCGATGATCAGATTTTATTTTGTGGTCATAAAGATGCGTATTGGAAACAACGTTGGACACTTAAAAATAGCCACCTCTTGGCTTATTTACTTACAGGTAAAGCGCGCACTGGCGGTTATGTTTGGCAGTATTTAGTCAAATATTTTGCTAAAAAGTCTTGAGATTAATTATTCATTTCCGTTTTGCTTTCTAAGCCACCCCTATAAAAAAGCTGCTATCCTTCTTCTATGGAAAATAATCATCTTACTGAAACACCCTTTACAGATTTACCTCTCGATCCAACTATACTCAAATCATTAGAAGAGGCTAAATTTACTTTTTGTACACCGATACAAGCCGATATTTTACCGCACACTTGCCAAAATAAAGATGTTGCGGGTCAAGCCCAAACAGGAACAGGAAAAACAGGCGCATTTTTAATTTCTGTTTTTCAATATTTATTGACACACCCACAGCAAAGACGCAGCCATACTGTGCGCTGTCTTTGTCTTGCCCCAACCCGAGAATTAGCCATACAGATTGCTAACGATGCGCGTTTATTGGGAAAATATACTAAGTTAAATATAGCGGTTGTCTATGGTGGTACAGCCTATAATCCACAGAAGCGACAATTTAATCGCCCTGTTGATATTTTAATTGGTACACCGGGACGGGTTATTGATTTATGGAAGCAACGTGAATATACCCTGCGTTATGCACAAGCTCTGATTCTCGATGAAGCCGATCGTATGTTTGATATGGGCTTTATTAAAGATATTCGTTATCTGTTACGACAATTACCCCCCGTCGATAAACGTCTAAATATGCTGTTTTCAGCCACTTTATCCTCACGAGTAATGGAATTATCATATGAACATATGAATAACCCCATTAAAATTGAAATTAAAGCGGATAAGGTCAATTCAGATACGATTAAACAAACGATTTTTTACCCTGCAAATAGTGAAAAGATTGCTTTATTGATTGGACTTATTAAGAAGTATCAGCCATATCGCTCTATTGTGTTTGTTAATACAAAGCGTGATGCCGAAAATATTGATGACTATATGCGGAGTAATGGCATTAAAGCAGCGATGATTTCAGGCGATGTGCGTCAGAATAAACGTCAACGCTTATTAAAAGGTTTTGAAAACGGCGAATATCAAATCTTAATTGCAACGGATGTTGCGGCACGAGGCTTACATATTCCTGATGTAACGCATATCTTTAATTTTAGCTTGCCTCAGATTGCAGAAGACTATGTACATCGGATTGGGCGTACTGCGAGAGCAGGTACATCAGGCGAAGCCCTTAGTTTTGCTTGTGAAGATTCCGCCTTTTATTTACCTGATATTGAAGCCTATATTGATGCACGTATTCCAATGGAAGCCGTGAGTGCCGATTTATTGGTTGAGTTAAAGAGTCCGCGTCGTATTCAGCGTGAGTCACCGCGCAGTTATAATAAAAGTAGCCGTACTCAAAATACGAAAAACAAACCTGCCCCAAAAAAGGGTAACTGGAATCGTAATAAACGCCGTAATTGGAAAGGTAAACCCAAATCTCAATCTGGTTCAACTACTAACTCTAATGCGAATAATGTGAAGAAAAGTTAGCGACTCATTTTAATAGACTACTTTTTTTCCCATGACATCATGCCCCAATCATCGAGCTGTTTTTCACTCCAATCCAGATCCTTATCTTTGTGGCATGAATTACAGGCATTGGGTACACCGTGCTTACGGGTTTCATCGGGAAAAATAAACGCGAATAAGTGTGTTCTCACTGTCAACGGGGATTTACCCGTATGTTTAGCGACTTTCGGCATATGACATTCAATACAAGAAGAACCTTTTGAATCCGCTTTATGACGCGTATGCGCTTCTAGGCTAGATTGATGTGGACCAATCGAAGCACCAAAGGCATGACAAGTCATACAGGATTTATCACCGTCAGGTTTTTCTGCCGTATTGCTGGCTAAATGTGGATTATGACAAGAGACACAAGTAACACCATGTTTATACATCGTAGAACGTACAAACTCATTACCTTGAGTACGATTCTTTTTAGCCGCACCATTACCCCAAAACACTTTCGATTCAAAACCAGCATGGAATGGAGCGGGAAGTTTATAATCTTTTAAGGGCTTGCCCGGTTCATAGCCAGCAGGGTAATCTTTAACTTGTTCAAATAATTCATTTAATGTTTGGCTTTCCATGCGTTTATCACGATTTCTCATATGACACTGAAGACAAACTTCATTAGAACGTTGTGGATCTGCAGCTGTGGTTTTATACATGGCGGTTTCAGGGGCTTTAATATGCTCGCTTCCTGCTCCATGACAACTTTCACACTTAATGGCAGGCTCAACCCGTTTGCTTCCACTCATAAAGCCAACAAAATGACAACCATCACAAGTGAGTGAAGTGGGCATATCCGAATTAGTGCCTTTAAAGGCCTTACCGTACCAACTTTTTTGTAATTTATAAGCTTGCCATTTTTTCAGCTCAGAATTCCACTGGTAATTACCGATAACATAATCTTCTTTACCCTTAAAATCCTTTCTAATCATATAACGCTGCTTGAATTTACTCCCAATCGTATAACGAATATCTTCTAGCTTAAAATTAGCATCAGTAGGTAATTTATCAAAATTTGCGACGATCACTGTAGGGTCTTTTTTTACATCTTGAATCATTTTAGAATGCATAGAATGCAAACTCATTTTATGTTCTTTGCTATGACATTCTGCACATTTCTGTGAACCGACATAATGTGCCTTTTTTTGGGCTTTGGGTTGTAAATCGACTTCTGTTCTCACACGATCTTGAGTAAATTTAAGATAATTCCCAATAATGCCTTTTTCTTGTAAGAAAAAATAAGTTGCCAACCCGATCGCTATTATAATAATGAGCGTCATAACAATAATGATATTTCTTTTTAACATTCCTTTTTAACCTAGATGGAATCCTTTCCATCGTTATATAACAATACTTATTTTTATAAAAATACCCTATTTCTTTATCCCCAGCATACGATATAAGGTTTTATCTTTATAGATAAAATGATGTTTTAATGCACCTGCAATATGCAGGGCTAGAATAATAATCAGCATATTACTGATAATACTATGTATATCTTGCGCCAAAATACTTATATCTTGATTGAGGGGAATAATAAGTGATCCTGTACGATCTTGATTGGGAGCTAATAACTCTAAACCAAATAATGACAGTCCATAACCTCCATAAATAGAAATTAATATACCTGATAATGGTAGTGATAATGAGCCGATGATTAAGAACCAATGGCTTACTTTTGCAAGCAATAATTCAAACTTTATCGCTTTATAAGAATTATTCTTATTAATGAAATTAGCTTTGGGTAAATAACCATTTTTTGAACGCCAATAGATCCGTACAATCACGGGAATAATAATCAGCAAACCTAATGACTTATGTAAAATGGGATAATCCATTTCAACAATCAGTAAAATAATAATAATACTGGCAATTAACCAATGCAAAACAAGGGTTACATATGAAAGTTTCTCTTTGCTGTCGGGCATGATGACATCCTAATTTATTAATACTTAGTCTAAAAAACAAGTATTAATATTCAGCAAAAGGGTCTAAAGGTTTAAATATAAAGACCAACCCCCCAGATGTCAGCTATTTTCTTAAAGCCCTAGCTCATCCCAGATGTCATCAACGCGTTTTTTAACCTTTTCATCCTTAACAATCGGCGTTCCCCATTCTCGCGTCGTCTCGCCTTTCCACTTGTTAGTTGCATCTAAACCCATTTTAGATCCCAAGCCCGATACAGGTGAAGCAAAATCAAGATAATCAATCGGGGTATTTTCAATTAAGGTCGTATCTCGACTCGGATCCATACGGGTTGTCATTGCCCAAATTACATCATCCCAACTGCGGGTATTAACATCATCATCAACAATAATGACAAATTTGGTATACATAAATTGCCGCAAAAATGACCATACACCTAACATAATGCGTTTAGCATGACCGGGATACTGCTTCTTAATACTGACAATCGCCAGTCGGTATGAACAGCCTTCGGGGGGTAAATAGAAATCTACAATTTCAGGAAATTGTTTTTGTAAAATAGGCACAAACACTTCATTTAAGGCAACCCCTAAAACAGCAGGTTCATCGGGTGGGCGACCTGTATAAGTACTATGATAAATAGGCTCTTTACGATGAGTAATGCGTTCAATCGTAAACACAGGAAATTCATCGACTTCATTGTAATAACCCGTGTGATCACCATAAGGACCTTCGGGCGCAGTATCATCAGGATAGATATAACCCTCTAATACAAACTCGGCTGAGGCAGGAACTTGTAAGTCAACCCCTTTACATTGGGTGACTTCAGTACGCGAACCTCGTAATAAACCTGCAAAAGCATATTCCGATAAACTATCAGGAATTGGCGTGACTGCCGCTAAAATTGTTGCAGGGTCTGCCCCTAAAGCGACTGCAATCGGAAAAGGTTCATTAGGGTGTTCCTGTTGCCATTCTCTAAAATCTAATGCACCGCCACGATGTGATAACCAACGCATAATAACCCGATTTTTAGCGATGACTTGTTGGCGATAAATACCTAAGTTTTGACGTTGTTTATGTGGCCCTTTAGTAATCACGAGACCCCAAGTAATCAAAGGGGCAGCATCATCAGGCCAACAGGTTTGTATGGGGATTTTATTTAAATCGACTTCATCGGCTTCAATCACTACTTTTTGACAAGGCGCACGTTTAACCTTTTTTGCTGCCATATCCAAGACTTTTCGATACTTAGGTAAAGTACTTAAGGCTTCTTTAAAACCTTTTGGCGGTTCGGGTTCTTTTAAAAAAGCTAATAGTTTGCCGATGTCTCGTAAAGCTTCAACAGAATCTTCACCCATTCCCATTGCAACCCGTTTAGGTGTCCCAAATAAATTGGCTAAAACAGGGATATTATGCCCTTTTACATTCTCAAATAATAAGGCGGGTCCCGCTTTCCTTAATACACGATCAGCAATTTCAGTCATTTCCAAATAAGGATTAACTTCTACCTGAATACGTTTTAGCTCACCTGTATTTTCGAGTTGAGCAATAAAATCACGTAAATCTTTGTACTTCATTATGAATCCTTGTCTATTGGCTGAGTCTTACTAATCCATGTTTTGATGTCTTCACAGTCCTGATAAATTTGCGTTTGCATTACGTCAATGGATGCAAAGTTTTCTTCAGGACGAATAAAACATAAGGGTTCGATACAGATATATTGTCCATAGACCTGTTGATCAAAATCAAAAATATAGGTTTCTAAGCGCATATCCGTACCATTTACTGTGGGACGCTTACCGACACTAGCTGCACCATAATAAGTTCGATTATTTAAACCCTGTATCTTTACTGCATAAATGCCACAACGTAAGGCGATATTGTCAGGTAAACGTAAATTAACCGTAGGAAAATTCAAGGTTCTGCCGATTTTATCGCCTTGACGGATACGCCCCGATAATTGGTAACGATGTCCTAATAGTTGATTAATCTGACTGAGATTACCCTGAGATAAGGCTTGGCGGATTACCGTACTGCTAATACGTTGTTGGTCTGCACTGACGGTCTTTGTATCTTGTACGACCATGCCATGCTGTGTACCTAGTTTTTGTAAGAGCTGAAAGTTGCCCTGTCGCTTTTTACCAAAACAAAAATCATCACCGACGACGAGATAACGGACTTTTAGGCGTTTAAGCAAAATATCCAGTACAAAGTCTTCAGCTTCTATTTGTGAAAAGCTGTGATTAAATTTAAATTGAATAAAATCATTAATTCCCAATTTCGCTAATAAACGCGCTTTGTCACGTAAAGGATAAATACGGGCAGAATGGCTGCCACGAATAAAGAATTCATGGGGAAGAGGATCGAAGCTGATCACGGTTGCAGCTAAATTTCGGGTCTGTGCTGCGTGTTTGAGTTGAGTTAATACCTGTTGATGCCCACGGTGTAAACCATCAAAATTACCAATGGTGGCAACACACCCCGCATAATCAGCAGGAATATGATTAATCCCACGAATAATATTCATTATTTCAATTCCCAAGCCCAATTAAAAACTGCTGCGAATTCTAACCTAGATTAGCAAAGTCATGTTGTCTTAAAGCTTCATACACCATAATCGCAGCAGTATTAGAAAGATTGAGGCTACGGCTATTCGCTTGCATCGGTAAACGTAACTTGTGTTCAGCGTCGAAGGAATCTAGGACATCATCGGGTAAACCACGGGTTTCAGGCCCAAAGAGAAATATATCATTTGCCTGAAACTGGGCTTGTGTATAAGTTTGCGAACCCTTGGTCGTTAAAGCAAATAAACGCACAGGCTCATCAAAGCTTTGTAAGAAATCACGGTAATTTTGATGCTCCTTAATCACCGCAATATCACGATAATCCATACCTGCTCGCTTAAGCTTTTTAGCATCTAACTGAAAGCCCAGCGGGTGAATTAAATGCAAGATGCAACCTGTATTGGCACAAAGACGCATGATATTACCCGTATTGGGGGGGATTTCTGGTTCATATAAAGCAATTTGAAACATAGATAGGAGACTTCAACTTTTTAACCGTATCATCGGTAGGATTTATCTTATAAAATGAATCGCTTACGCGAACATGAGCATTCATAATAAACTATATTAATTATATCTCAATATTTCAGTCTATGAAAATATTACTAAAAATAAAATATAAAGGCTTTTATGATAAAAAATACATCCTTAAAGAAAATCAGACTATTTTCCTTAGCCCTCAGTTTGATGACTTTTAGTCAAGCTTATGCGAATACAAACTCTAATGAAATTGAAGGCATAAAAATTGATCTGCGCCCGACCATGCACCATATCGGTATACAAGTTAATTACTCGGGTGACCGTAATAATAATGCCCGTGCCAGTGTAGAAGCTAATATTAATAATCAAGGTTTTAAGCCGATCCATCGTCTATCTCGTGTAGCAAATAATCGTTTTGTTGGCAGTGTTTTTTCTTTGAAACCTAAAACCAATGTCAAAGTACGTGTAACCCTCTCCGATCCTGATGGAGTTAAGAATGCAACCCTTAGCAGTACAAGCAAAACTCGCAGTGAAACTGTGCCCGTTTCAAAAGGAAAAGTGATACATATCTCGGTTAAAAAAGGTGATGATAAAACAGGCGATGGCTCGGCAAAAAATCCTTATAAAAGCATTCAATATGCGACTGAATTTCTAAAAGCAGGCACGACCTTGCTTATTCATGCGGGGGTTTATCATGAAGCGGTGGATATTCCTGTTAAATATGGTGGAACAAAAAACAACCCTATTACGATTCGCAGTGCTGGAGATGGAGAAGTGGTTTTAGAAGGTTTTTCTGAAAAGTTAAAAAAACCCAGCGCATGGAAAAAAGAAGGGCAATCTATTTACAGCACAACGCTGGATAATACCTATTTTATCGGTATTGATGGAAAACGCTTATGGCGTTATGACAGCTTGGGTGATTTAAAGAAATTACGCTTTAACAATAACGCGGGTTTTTATATTGATGAAGAAAAAGATAAGGCATATATAAAATTACCTAAGCATTCCACGCCTGAGCAACATGAAATACAAGTCTCTGTACTGGAAGATGCTTTAACGGTCAATGATATTGCTAATTTAGTCATTCAGGGCTTAACCTTTCGTGGTTATGGTAAAACCCAATTTTCTGAAGCCATTTCTATTGCTGAAAATTCACGAGAAATTTGGATTGTCAATAATCGTTTTGAGAATCTAGGCACTGGCATTTGGTTAGAAGGCTATTCCGAAAATATTATTGTGATGAATAATGATTTTTCAGATAAAGGCGTAACGGATTTTGATTGGGAAGCTTTAAAAGAACATCAGGTTTGGTTAGAACGCGGTGCAGTTTTTTGTTCCAATGATGGCTATTCAGGTCATAGTCTTATGTTCTATAAAAACAAAGTTCACGATATATTTGATGGGATTAAAGTCGCCAGCTTAGACCCATTAGCCAATACGGTGAATACCGATATAGAGGGCAATTTATTTAGTCATTTATCCGATGATGGTATTGAAACGGATGGCTGGAGCTCTAATATACGGGTTGTTAATAATCGTTTTGAACACTTATTAGTCGGTGTCTCTGTTGCCCCTGCACAGGGTGGACCCACTTATATTATCGGCAATGTCATGAGTGACCTAAAAAATTCAGGCAGTACAGACTATGAAACAAGCGCAGTTAAATTTAATGTCAGTGATGAAGACCCTTCTGGAGAAATCTTTATTTATCATAATACTGCCACAACCTTTGAACCTAAGCAGGCTGCTTTTAGTGTCACCAATCATACCCTTTCAAAAGGCGTATTCTTAAAAAATAATATTTGGGCAGGCACACAATATTCAATGTATTACTGGCTCGACAGCGTATTAAATTTCAATCAAGACTACGATTTACATTTTTCAAACGCTAGCAGCACATTGATTTTCCATCAAGATAATGAATATAAAACCCTACAAGAATATACGCATAAAACCAATCTATGTAAAAATTGCCTTGCAGGTAATCCCTTATTTAAAGATTATCAAGGCGGTGATTATCGCTTAACGGGAGCAAGCCCTGCAAAAGATAGAGGAATTCTAATTCACGGTATTAATGATCATTACCAAGGTGATGCACCTGATATTGGTGCAAGTGAGTATATGAACTGAATATTATAAGAGAGTTAGTGGTTAGATTGTAATGAATTTATTACTTTGAGCTAAAATTTTAGTGTATAGAATCAATGTATTATAAGAGTATAAATACTATTCTTTTATAATGTCATTGATTACTTTATAATTTATTTGACTAGGACAATTTTCTAGATCAATTAACAGTATTTTTTTCTGTTTTTTCTGATTCTTCAGTCATAATTTCATTATCATTGTAATTGTAGATGATCATCATGCCTGACAGCTCTACAACCATGATACCTTTATTGAATTAACTATCTGTTTTTTTCTGCATTTTAAAATAATACCAATTATTAAAATTTAGATATTGTTGGGGTAAAAAATTCTCGGCAATAAATTCATGAAAATGTGATCGAATCGCCATATCTTTTATTCCTTCCTTGCGATAAAGAATTCTCAAAAAAATAAGCCGATTCATAC
>WFRR01000071.1 GCA_015486375.1 Thiotrichaceae bacterium | reverse complement strand
TGACGAACGCCCAAATTATGCTAAACAAAAATTTCAACCATCCTAACTGCAAAGGAAATTAACCATGACTAAACGTAATCTAGGGCTTGAAATTCTTGAAGGTATTAAAGAAATTAAGCAATACAAAAAAAACAAACTTCACTTAAAAACCAGAGTGCTTAATGATCCTTCTCCTTCACAAGTCATCCGTAAAAAACTTAATTTAAGTCAGTCTGGTTTTGCAGGCATGATGGGAGTCAGTGTTCGTACAATCCAAGACTGGGAACAAGGTAGAAGAGATCACCAAGGTCCTGCTAAATCACTATTACGTATTGCAGAACAACATCCAGAAGTATTTATTGATCTTCAATAATGATGTTATTAGCGCATAAAATAGAACTCAGACCCACGCCAGCACAAGCGATTTATTTGGATAAAGCCTGTGGTTCTCGCCGCCATTGCTACAATCAATTGTTGGAGCATTTTAGTAAAAAAGAAAATAAATGGTCAAAATCATCCGCTTATCAATATTATATGAAAACCCTGCGACCTCAATTTGACTGGTATACCGAAGTTTCTTCTCGTGTTACACGTAATTCAATTGACGATTTAGACAATGCATTTAAGCATTTTTTTAGAAGAATAAAAGCCAAGAAAAAGGCAGGGTTTCCACGATTTAAACGTAAAGATGTTAAAGATTCTTTCGCTTTACGGGAAAAAGCTAAATTTGATGTCAAGGGTCGATTGTTACGCATTGAAAAGTTAAAAACCAAAATTAAAATGCGCCAAACATTACGTTTTGAAGGTCAAACCAAACACGTTACGATCAGTAAACGGGCGGGTAAATATTTTGCTTCCATTTTAGTCGAAACGCAACAATACAATCCAAAAGACATCAATCGTCAACCCCGTGTTGGCGTTGATTTTGGCATCAAAGAATTAGCGGTACTCAGCAACCGCGTTATTTTTGGTGCCAATCAAAAACTAAAAGTCCGTCTTAAAAAACTTAAGAAAATTCAGAAAAATATGTCACGAAAACAGAAAAAAAGTAATCATAGAGCGAGAGCCAAACTCAAGATTGCTAAACTTCATTTTCGTATCGCCAATCAGAGACAAGCAGTTTTACATCAACTGAGTGATTACTTAACCCGCCACTTTGACTGCATCGTGATCGAAGATTTGAATGTCAAAGGCATGGTGAAAAATCACAAACTGGCACGCAGTATCAGCGATGCAGGTTTTGGTTCTCTACGCCACCAGATTGAATATAAAGGTCAGTTAAGAAACTGTGAAATCGTCATTGCGAATCGATTCTTTCACAGTTCAAAAACCTGTTCAGCCTGTGGTTCAATCAAAAAAGACTTGAGTTTAAGCGACAGAACTTATCACTGTGATTGTGGTTTAAAAATAGACCGCGATTTAAATGCAGCGATTAACTTAAAACATTACGGTGAGGACACGTTACAGCCCACCGAAAAACGCACAAAAGAGATTTGTTAGACAATCATTTTATGATTGCTGAATTAATGACGATGTGAATAGATAAGCACTAATTAATAAAGATTAGTGTATATTTTTAGTGGCGGCAAGGATCACCCCGAGGTCGCTACCACCCTATCCAAAAAATAATCCTAGCGGCTTTTTTTATGACCATAAGATACACTCTGTTATGGTTGACTTGTGTGGGAGAGTCGAAAGGCTCACCGTTTTTTTATCTGATTCGTACGGCAATGTCAATCCCACACACGTCTGCTCCTTTTCCACAGCCTTTTATCCTTTAGCAAAACATCCTAATTTCTTAAAAAATAATCCTTGACAAAAAGCCCCCATAAGCGGTATTTTCCCGCTACTGCTTCAAAATAAGTAGTCGGAGTTAGCATTCTGGAATTTAGGACGAGATGCACGGTCGCATCTTCGCGGCTTTTTTTGTGCCTGTAAGATACACTGTGTTACGAAAGACTGTGTTGGGAGAGCTGCGAGGCTCACCGCCTTTTTCTTGTTCTAAGCGGTAATGCTAATCCCACACAGCCTGTCATCCTTTAAGTAGCATTGGAGGTGATAAGGATTTATACATTTAGATCAAGGAGACTATGCCAATGGCTAGTTATATCCACGCTGGAATTCCGTCCAGTCACAGGGCAAATCCGCCCGAAACTCCCCCTACGATTCATCCTTCCCCTTTGGGAAACCTCATACCGTTGCGTTATTTATTATCGCTACTGTCTTTTTTTGCTTTTCTTAATCCTTTATCGCTATGGAGAAATATCCGTGCGTTAATCTTGTCTATTTTACGGCGAGTATTGAATGTTAATGTCAGTATTCAACCGCTTATCACTGTTGCGGCTCAGGGGGAATCATGAAAATTACCCTCGATTTTCAGCCAATTCTTTATCCCCATCCGCGTCATCTGTCTCCGAGTGATCCTTTGCGTCAGGGGGCCTATCAACGTTTATTAGCCGTGGTCATTCCGCCCTTTTTACAGGCATTATTGCTGGCGAGTGCGGGTAATAAGGCACATGCCGCCCGTTTAGCAGGTTTTAATCGTTCGACATTAGACCGTAAATTAAAGCAGTATGACTTGGTGCTACAAAAACAGTTGATGCAGCAGTATCAGGCGGTGTCGTCATGAAACCTGATCGTTTTTTACGCTTACAAGAAGTCTTGTACCGAGTCGGTATTTCCCGCAGTAGTTTGTATAAATTAATGGAAACGGATCAGTTTCCTGCTCAGATTAAGATTGGTTATAGCAGTGTTTGGTCTGAAAGGGCGATTACCACATGGATGGAGGCACAGATTGCGGCTTCTTTATCGGCGAATGCCAATACCAATACGGAGCTGGCGGAGGTGAAGCATGTTAAGTGAGTTATCCATACGCCGCGCGACGGCAAAAAAGAAAGCCTATAAACGCTATGATGGTGAAGGTTTATATGTATTAATCACGCTGAAAGGCGCGAAGTATTGGCGCTTTGATTACCGTTTTCAAGCGAAGCGTAAGACCTTGGCATTGGGGGTTTATCCGCGTATTGGTTTGAAACAGGCGCGGCAACGTTTGCTAGAAGCCAAGCAGCAGTTGGATCAGGGCATTGATCCTTGTCAACGGCGGAAAATATTGAAATTAGTACAGGGTGATGCACAAGGTCATTGTTTTGAGGCGATTGCGCGGGAATGGCATCAGCGTTATTACAATACATGGAGTCCTGCTTATGCTCAGACGATTTTACATCGTTTGGAGGTTAATATTTTTCCTTTAATCGGGGCTTTGGATATTGCGACCATTGAACCCTTGGATTTATTAGCCCCTTTACGAAAAATTGAAGCCCGAGGGGCATTGCATACCGCGCACCGTATTCAAGCCGTATGCAGTCGCGTCTTTCGTTATGCGGTAGCAACGGGTCGGGCTAAGTCTGATCCAAGCCGTGATTTACGCGGGGCATTGCCGCCTGCTCAGTCAGGGCATTTTGCCAGTTTGACCGATCCTGAGCAGATTGGGGCTTTATTGCGAGCGATTGACGATTACCAAGGTGATTACAGTACGCTGTATGCCTTGCGTTTAAGCCCTTATGTGTTTGTACGCCCGGGTGAATTACGTCAGGCCGAGTGGCAAGAGATTGATTTTGCCGCCCAACAATGGCGGATTCCTGCCGAAAAGATGAAAATGCGCCGTGAACATATCGTGCCATTGAGTCGCCAAAGCCTACAGATTTTAGAGGAATTACAGTGTTTGAATCTTGAACGTCGTTATATCTTTAGCAGCCTTCGCAGCCCAAAGCGTCCCATTAGCAATAATACCGTGAATGCGGCACTGCGCCGTTTAGGTTATCGCAAAGATCAAATGACCGCGCACGGCTTTCGTAGTATGGCTTCCACACAACTCAATGAAATGGGTTTTAAATCCGATTTAATTGAGAAGCAATTGGCTCATGAGGAAAGAAACGCGATTCGAGCCGCGTATAACCGCGCGGAATATTTGCCTGAACGAACTCAAATGATGCAGCAATGGGCGGATTATTTGGATGACTTAAAAACCCATTCTCATTCATCTTCTCATTCATCGTCTGTCACTACGACGCACATTTAACCTTAACGCGTTGGCATCGCCTCTAAAGGGTGAGGCGGTGTCACGCAAGCATTGATTAGGGAGATATTCAATCATGTTAAGCATCAGTAAAAGCATTGAACCCACCATAAAATCCAGTCTTCAACCCTCGGCTTATCCTGTTAATACATGGATCAATAAAGGCATAACCCCGAAAGAACAGCAACACATCAATGCCTGTTTTATTAAATTCCCCGAGGCGATTAAGGAGGTTGTATGGGAACAATATTGCTTAATTCATAACAGTCTTGGCAGTGCCTCAGCCAACCTTTTTATTGCGACTTTGGATGATAAGAAGTGGTCTAAACAACACTTTTCAACCACTAAGGATCGCTTAGCCAAGCTGACCAAAGCGGCGATTGATTCAGCCAGTAATACCAAGCAAGCCTTGAAAGCAGGACGACAATGCTTCGAGCAGGAAGACTTAAGCCCACCCAGAGGCAAACATTCTGCGAGTACGCTGGCACGCATGGTTGATCCTGATGTATGGGAACGTAAATTAAAGCCGCGCAGCAAACAACGTATCGAGAAAGCCGTGCGGGATAAAGGGCGTATTTTCCGTGAAGGGGAAGTCTATTCTTCTAATTACACCGTGA
>WFRR01000070.1 GCA_015486375.1 Thiotrichaceae bacterium | reverse complement strand
CATTTTGAGAAGCTAAATCTAATAAACGTCCCGGTGTTGCAACGAGTACATCCGCTCCACCGCGTAAAGCCATCATTTGAGGGTTAATTTTTACTCCCCCAAATACCGCCAAGGATTTAATCCGAACAGGCAGCAGACTCCGCGCGTAAGCATTAACCTCATCACTAATCTGTAAAGCTAATTCACGCGTTGGGACAAGAATTAAAGCACGAATATGATTACCCCGAGCCGCAGTATCAAGCTCTCTCTGCTTTTTATAAAGCAACTTTTCTAATAAAGGCAGTGCAAACGCTGCCGTCTTTCCTGAACCTGTTTCAGCCCCTGCTAAGACATCCCGCCGCTGTAAAATAGCGGGGATGGCTTTGACTTGCACAGGGGTCGGTTTAGAATAAGCTGCAGCTTTAATAACGGTTAATAATGCAGGTGAAAAATCAAAATCAGAAAATTTACAAGGTTTAGAACTCACCAGTTGCACCCGCAGTTAGAATATCTAGCATCGTACCATTGGTTTCGATAGCAATTTTGTTAAGTTCAGGAGGTAAAGCAACACTATTAATTAACATATCAAGATTTAACATTTCTAACCATAATTGACCTTTTGCATCTTCAACCAATGCAATTCGACACGGCATATAGGCTGCAAAAAGAGTATTAAATTTCACCATTTTAATCGCATCTTCTGGATTACAGAACTGGAAAATTTCGAGACGAGGTGAATCAATGCCACGGGCTTCTAGTTCCTTAGAGACAGGTTGATGTCCCACATTCTTCATATTTGCCGCGGCTGCTTTAGACATCATAGCTTCAATCGCGTCTTCAGCACTCACGCCTTTTTTCAATGCCATTTTTAAGACAGTTTGTGTAACAGATTCAATCTTAATACCTGAAGTATTGCCACTACTTTCACCTTGTGCCATCACAGGCATTGCAGGTTGAGCGGGTATAGTCGGTTGAGCAGGTACAGCCGGTGCAACTAATAAAGGCAGCGGCATATTGGCTATTTCTGGATAACCTTTTTCAGGTTTAAAGGGAATCGTCGCGATATGAGCAAAGATGTCGTTGAGGTCATCTTTAGTATAATCGTTAAATGTTTCATCTTCAGGGTCATTATCATGATAACGATTTTTAGCTTTAAAGAAGTTAGTTTCACGCAATAAATATTCTGAATATTGACCTGCTAAAGGCGGGGCATCTTTACGCGCTTTACCTTGTGCTTCTTTACCGTGACAGGTTTTACAATCACCTTTAAAGAGCTTTTTACCCTTTTTGGCATCACCGATAGTCGGTGCAGGAATCTCCAATTTGTAATGTTTTTCGAGATCAATGGCCGCTAAAAATGCAGCAAGGTCTTTATTTTGCTGCTCGTTCATATCTTTCATGCCACCAATTTCTAGCATTGAAAGACTAAAATCATCAGCACGAGAGCCATCCACATATTTTTTCATCTGGCTTAAAATATAGTGTTCTGGCATTCCTGCTAAACGAGGGTACAATCCTCCGATGATACCTTGACCAAACTGTCCATGACACAAGGCACATTTTTTATACAGTTCTGCCCCGTTTTTTATATTTGGTTCAGCACTGCTTTCAGGTTTTACTTCATCCGCTGCTTGACCGATTAGGGTAAAGGGCAATAATGAAATGAATAGTAAGGTTTGTAGAATACTTGGTCGCATTCTTGTCTCCATAAAATAAAGTTTATTGTTTCTGATATTTCTAAGTAAAAAATTTTTGCTTAATCGTACCATTTGTGTTCGGTACGACGTTTTCCTGCTCGTTGCGTAATAATTCCTTCAATTTGGCTAAAACCTTTCGTGAGTTTCATGGAAATATAATCTTTATTGAGCGGGACAAGATAATAATTATCTTTATCAATTTTTACTTGTCGAAAAATATATTCATCATCATTATCTTTAGCGAATACATACGAACCATCACGAATCGCTGCACTGGGATCAATAATAATAATACAACCGACGGGAAATTCAGGTTCCATACTATTATCAATACACTGCAAAGCAAATGGCTCAGATTCTGAACAAGAACTGCCATCATTCATGTTTTGCTTAAAGGCTTCTTCCAAGCCAATTCTTACTTCAGACATTATGTTTTTCCGTGTTTGGTAAATTCAGTGGATGACTGATATTGTTCAGGTTTGTACCAGTTTAACTTATCATGTAGTTGTACAACATTACCTACAATCGTCAGAGTAGGGGCGCGAACACCTGATTCTTTAACCAGTTGTGGCAAACTTTCTAATGTACCGATATGGACGCGTTGATTACGGGTTGTGCCTTGTTCTACCAATGCAGCGGCGGTATCTTTGGGCATTCCATGTGCAATGAGCTGTTTACTAATCACTGCAATTCCCGTTAAGCCCATATAAAAGACTAAGGTGTGATTCGGTTGAGATAATTGTTCCCAATTGAGATTCACTGAGCCATCTTTAAGGTGACCTGTCGCAAACGTGACGGATTGTGCATAATCACGATGTGTGAGTGGAATACCTGCATAACTGGAACAACCTGCTGCTGCGGTAATACCAGGGACAACCTGAAAGGGTACACCTTCTTCAACTAAGGTTTCAATTTCTTCTCCACCGCGTCCAAAGATAAATGGATCACCGCCTTTAAGACGCAAAACGCGTTTACCTTGTTTGGCTAACTCCACTAAAAGGTCATTAATTTTGTCCTGTGGAACAGCATGGTTATCTTTTTCTTTGCCGACATAAATGCGTTGGGCATTTTTATTAGCCATATCTAAAATAGGCTGTGAAACCAAACGATCATAAACCATGACATCAGCCCGTTGCATAAGGCGCACGGCTTTAAAAGTTAATAGGTCAGGATCACCGGGACCTGCACCGACGAGATACACCTCACCCACTTGGGGATGATCAATATCTTCATCTAATAATTGATCTAATAAATTCCGAGCAGCTTGTAATTGTCCTGCATAAACCAATTCTGCAGGGGTGCCTTTGAGGACATTTTCCCAAAAGGCTTTACGTTCTTCGATAGTGGAAAATTTGTTCTTAACACGCTCACGATATTGTTCGGTTAATGCCGCTAACTCACCACAACTAGAAGGAATCATCGTTTCCAGTTTCATACGCAGTTGACGCGCTAATACAGGAGATGCACCGCCTGTTGATACAGCGATGGTGACAGGAGATCGATCTAAAATAGAAGGAACAATAAAACTACAGAGCTTTAGATCATCCACCACATTAACAAGTGTATTTTGCTTATCTGCATCTGCGGCAATCGTACGATTAACTTCAGTCTGATCAGTGGCGGCAATCACGAGAAAAGCCTGATCAATATCCTGACTTTGATAGCAACGATTCAGGTGTTTAATCTGTTTTTCAGCAGATAAATAGCTTAACTGTGGGCTTAATTGCGGTGATACAACCGTCACCACTGCCTCAGCATTAAGCAGTGACTCTACTTTGCGTTCAGCAACTGACCCGCCACCAATAATGATGCAGGTCTTTCCCTTGAGTGAAAGAAAGATGGGGAAGTGTTTCATAATTTAGATCCTACTTAACGTTTTCTATTGCGGACTTTATAGGTAAGTACACCCTTAATCATCTCACCATAGGGGATATTTTCCAAGCTGCCATATTCTAGCAGAGCCTGCTGAATCAATTGATGAATATTCGTTGTGACTTCAGGTTGAGAATCATCAGGGTATAAAATCTTCTGTAAGGCTAATGTTCCTCCCGCTTGCACCCGTAACTCTTTGTTATGGGGGAAAGGCCCATTAACAAAAACAACTTTTAAGGCAAAACGGGAGCTATTGCGTAATTGGTCTAGGAATTTTGTACATTGCTTTAAACTCTCTTTTGAATTACAGGCGACTCCTTCACGGGTGGCAAGCGTAAATTTACGTTTTTGTTCACAATTACAACGTCGATTGGTAATTGCTTTTTCAAAAATACAACGGTTAGGATTAAGTCGATGATAAGTTGCACGAAATTGATTTTCATCCATAATAAATAGCCCTTTGAATCCTTATATTTAAATAGGAAAAATTAATGATTAACGTTGCAGGTGTGGATGAAGTTGGACGAGGACCTTTAGCAGGTGCAGTGGTTGCCGCCGCTGTTATTCTCGACCCACAAAAGGCTATTATAGGGTTAAATGACTCTAAAAAGCTGACTGAAAAGAAACGCGAAGCTTTATCGATTGAAATCAAGGAAAAAGCACTGTCATGGTGCATTGCCCGTGCAGAAGTTGAGGAAATTGATGCGATTAATATTCTGCAAGCAACATTATTAGCCATGAAACGTGCAGTAGAAGGTTTGGATATTCAACCTGATCATGTACAAATTGATGGTAATCGCTGTCCTGAAATGGATTATTCAATGGAAGCGATTGTTCAGGGGGATGGATTAATTCCTGCTATTTCAGCCGCATCGATTATTGCCAAAGTAGCAAGGGATAATGAAATGAAAGAATGGGATAAGGTTTATCCTGAATATGGTTTTGCTGCCCATAAAGGCTATCCAACCAAGCAGCACCGTGAAGCATTAATTACTTACGGTGTTACACCGATTCATCGACGTAGTTTTGCACCTGTGAAAAAACAATTAACACAATAAACTGACTATCGATTCCATTGAATTAATGCCCAGTAATGTCCTTTTTTACCCGAGGCATGCAACTTCAATAGTTTAATTTTATCACCAGAGGTTAGAATTTTAACAGAGGGTGATAAATCTCTACCTTTCATAGGACGAGCATCACGGATATTGACAGAAGCATTGAGTAAATAATCTTTACCCTGCTTTGGCAAAGTATGGTTATCGACTCTTAACATTTTTTCAGCCCAACTATTATTACTAAACTGACCGACATAGATCCAACCCTGTTTTGTAGTTGAACGGGCTTTTTGAGTCCGAGTGCTATGTTCTTTTCGATCTTGTTGCTTAGTACTTGCTGTCGTTGTACGCGGCTTTTGTATCACAGTTTTTCTGGCAGGTGTTTCTGTTTTAGCTTTGGCTTGACTACTTTTTTCTGTTTGGCTAGTTTTCGGGCGGCTAGTACTCACCTCTTTATTTGGTGTTTCTACTTTTACTTGATCGACTTGATTAGCTTTTGGACGGCTAGTATTGGCTTCGTTATCAGGTTTAATGCTTTTTTGATAACCCGAGCCTTCCTTATCTGTGTTTTCTCCCGCGTCTTCAACTGCAGATTTTAAATCTTTATTTAGCACGCTCGAACTTTTTACCGTTGGCTTTATTTCTGTGCTATCGGCTGTATTCGCCTTGTCTGTTTCAACTTCAGCCACAACTTGTGATTTATATTTAGCCCGAAGTTTACTAGGGCTGCCCTCTTCGATGTGTTCAGCAATAATGGCGATAATTTCTTGTTCAAGATTGGCTTCTTGTGCTTCTTTTGCGTAGACCTTGAGTTGTAACTCTAATGATTCCTCATTGGCTGCATGAGTTACGTTAATAATACTTAAAGAAGCAAATACCCATACACTCGAAAAGAGCGTACTGAATGCACAATTTTTAATACCCATTATTTCCCCCTATTGGAAATAGATTAAGACTTACTCGTAGAATAGAGTAAAATGATCAAACTTAAAACAAGTTTCAAGAAATTTAAATAAAAATTAAGTTATATAAACCATTAATTTTCAAACTCTTTCAATTTTTCAAACTGAGTGAATAAGATATACTTATGATGTACAATAGTAAATCCTATTATAAAAATAATTAAACATAATGGCTGCACTTCCAAGACTTAATGCAGGTGAACAGGCGGATATTTGCCTGATTCTAGAGGGGACTTACCCCTATATTCGGGGCGGTGTTTCTAGTTGGGTGCATCAAATTATTAATGGTTTTCCTAAATATCAATTCGCACTACTTTTTATCGGTTCATCACGAGAACACTATGAAGAAATGTTGTATGAACTGCCTGATAATGTCTGTCATCTAGAACTGTATTATCTTACTGATGATGGTGGGCTTAAACAGAAGCAGGGTAAGCCTGAAGCGCGTCGGGGTGATCGTGATACTTACAAAGTGGTGGAACAATTTCATCGTCTGATTCAACAAGATTCCTATACACCCTCTCGTGAAGAGCTGAATGAATTTATCCAATTGGTTCATGCTAAAAACAAACTAAATGTGGATGATTTTCTCTACAGTGAACGGGCTTGGTCTTTCATTACTCAGCAATATCAACAGCATTGTCCTGATGCTTCTTTTAAAGACTATTTTTGGACTATTCGTGCTATGCACAAACCTTTATTTAATTTATTTAATATCGCTAGAAATGCCCCCAAAGCGCGTTGTTATCACACCATTTCTACGGGTTATGCAGGTTTAACAGGAATGCTATTACGCTATATGTGGGATAAACCCTTAATGTTAACCGAGCATGGGATTTATACGAAGGAACGCAGGATTGATTTATATCAGGTCGGTTGGATTAAGGAAGAACCGCCTTTTGTGCTAACAGGCTTAGCTGAAAATATGTCTTATTTGCGTAAACTGTGGATTAGTTTTTTTGAGGTACTGGGGCGACTAACCTATAGTGCGGCTGATCCTATTATTACTCTGTATGAAGCGAACCGTAGTAAGCAAATTGAATATGGGGCAGATCCAAAGCGGAGTTATGTTATTCCTAATGGGATTCGCTTGGAGCGTTTTATTCCACTCCGAGACAAACGCCCTAAAAATATACCGCCGATTTTAGGCTTGATTGGACGGGTCGTACCGATTAAAGATATTAAAACCTATATTCGTGCCATCAGTAGTATTTGCAAAGAAATACCTGAAGCTGAAGGTTGGATTATTGGGCCTGAAGATGAAGATATAAAGTATGCAGATGAATGTCATGCACTGGTTGATAGTTTGGGTATGCAGGATAAGGTTAAATTTTTAGGCTTTCAGAATATTGATGATATATTGCCGCAATTGGGGTTAATGACGCTAAGTTCAATTAGTGAAGGGCAACCCCTAGTGATTTTAGAAGGCTATGCGGCAGGACTACCGACGCTAGCGACTGATGTGGGTTCATGTCGGGAATTAGTCGAAGGCAGGGCAGGCGAAGATGCCAAATTAGGTTTAGCAGGGGCAATTGTGCCGATTGCGAATCCTAAAGCGATGGCAGATGCGGCTATTGCCTTATTATCTGATGATAAAGCGTGGTATGCCGCTCAAGCTGCATCGATTGCGCGGGTGGAAAAATATTATACCGAGGAAAAATTCTTGGATGATTATCGCGTTGCCTATAAAGAAATACTGAATCGAGCCTAATAATAAAAATAATTAAGGAGGATTGTTATGGCAGGTATTGGATTTGAATTAAGAAAATTCATGCGAAACGAGTCATGGACAGGCGTTGCAAAAACCTATACCTATGCAGGTGTGATTAGCTCAGGTCCTTGGGTGCTATCAATTCTAGGTATTATGTTAGTCGGTTTTATCAGTGTGGGACGGGTCAATTCACCGATGTTAGTGATGGAGTTCTTAGTCTCTGTCACCTATCTGATGTCAGTGTCATTGATATTATCGGGACTCTTACAGCTCGTGTTTACCCGCTTTGTTGCTGATCGGTTGTACGAAAATAAGCGTTCCCAAGTATTACCGAATTTATTTGGTGCTATTGCAGTCACGACCTCAGTGAGTGCTGGGTTGGGAATTTTAGCTTTATTGTTATTTTTTGATCAAAATATAATTTATCAACTAGTTATGTTGGTTAATTTTATTGTGTTATGCAATATCTGGATTATTGTGGTGTTTACCGCAGGTATGAAACGCTATAAAACGATCCTTTGGGTATTTTTCTTTAGTTATTTACTGATTGTACTTAGCTCTATTATTGTGCAAGACCTAGGCACAAATGGTCTATTACTGGCCTTTTTAGCAGGGCATACCTTACTGCTCATATCATTGTTAGTATTAACCGTCAAAGAATATGACAGTGATGAACTGATTCGGTTTGACTTCCTTCAACGTCGCAATATTTTTCCTATCCTGATTTTAATCGGAGTATTTTTTAATTTAGGCGTATGGATTGATAAATGGATTTTCTGGTTTAGTGATGCCACGTCCGATGCGGTTAGTGGGGTATTACGGGCTTCGGTCATTTATGATTTACCCATTTTCCTTGCTTATTTGGCTATTATTCCCGGTATGGCTAGCTTTTTAGTCAAGATAGAAACGGATTTTGCAGAGGTTTATCGAGAATACTATGATGCAGTAGAAGCGGGGGAAACGCTGGATAATATTGAAGCCTTACGGATTAGAATGGTGATTACCATCCGTGAAGCCATCTATCAAATTTTTAAAGTACAAGGCAGTACAATCTTAATTTTCTTTTTAATAGGCCCCACATTAATTACATGGTTGGGTATTTCACCCTTATATATTCACCTCTATTATGTTGATTTAGCCGCAGTCGGTATGCAGGTGGTTTTCCTTGCTGTACTCAATATTTTCTTCTATTTGGATTTACTAAAAAGTGCCTTATTAATGACTGCAGGCTTATTAATACTGAACACTTTATTGTCATTATTGAGCATACAATTAGGCCCAATGTTTTATGGCTATGGCTTTGCTTTATCAATTGTATTAATGACCTTTGTCGGAATTGCAATTTTATCCGCAAAGTTGAACCGTTTAAACTACTTAACCTTTATGTTACAGCGGTAAAATAGTCTTATTGTCTTATCTTTGATATTAATAAAATTAATGACTATTAATTCATCGGGTCATACTAAAAAAAATAATAAATAGGATAATCTCATGTTTAAAAAACTCGCTCAAACCTGTCAAACAGCAGGGCTTATATCCAGTTTAGCCTTTAGTATTGCCATCGCATTGCCCAATAGTGTCACCGCCGCGATTGTGCTAGATGGTCAACTCAATGACTGGAATGCTTCTGAACGACTTGATCTTATGTCAGGCGTTGAGGTGAATGGTTATGCTTTATACGGTCGTTATGAAGATAAATCATATAAATTTGCCTTACACCGAAAACAGGGAAATATTCAAACCAATACGACTTTTTGGTTAAATATTGATCAGAATGTGGATACAGGTTATCAGATTTTTGGATCAACAGGAGGTGCAGAATTTAATGTTAATTTTCACAGCGATAATAAACCCTATTTATATACAGGTGCAGCGGCAGAGAATTTTGTTACAGGCGCATTACCGCATGCTTTAGTCAGTGATGGCTTAGGCGGTAGTATTGTTGAATTCTCTATTCCTGAAACACAATTAGGCACACCCACAAGTGCTGCGGTTAATTTAGTCCTTGATGTTAATGATTCGGTTTTTCTTCCAACGGCTTACAATGATAATAATCAATATGTATTAAATAAATCTGATTTACCTGCACAAACCAAGCAAGGTAATCGGGTTGCTATTATTTATTCTGACACCAGTAAAAATCGTTTTTGGGGTGAAAAAGCCTATTCACAATTATTTATGAGTGTGCAAACACAGGTGATGATGGCGGGTATTCCATATGACTTATTAACGGAAAATGATCTGACTGATTTAAATAAAATCATGAACTACGACAGTTTGATTTTCCCTTATATGCCTTCTGTACCTGATGCGTCTTATGAAACGATCAAGCAAAACTTATCCTTAGCCGTGCATCGTTATAATATTGGTTTAATCACCGCAGGTAACTTTTTAACCAATAAACAAGACGGTGGCAGTTTAGCGGGTGATGCGTATTTATCCATGAAAAACCTAATAGGTGTGACGCGTATTGATGGCGCTGGCCCTGTTAACTTTGAGATAAAAACCAGTAATAATTCCCATCCTGTATTAGCCGATTATCAATCTAATGAGCTAGTTCAAGCCTATGAACAAAACTATACTGATTTCTTTATACCTGCTGAAGGCAGTGATGCAACCATTTTAGCGGAACAAAACGTCAATGGGATTAAACGTAACTCTGTTATAGCGACGAAAACAGGCGGACGTAATGTTCACTTTGCGACAGTACAACAAATGACGGATGCGAATATGCTCTGGTCAGCCGTGCAGTGGAGTAGCTTGGGCGATGATCCCGTGGTTTCGCTTAAATTAGGTCGCCAAGATTCTATCTTTGTATCACGTAATGATATGGATCAAAGCATGTATGTTGAGGAAATTGAAAATGTTGAAGTACCTTTACTCGCACTTTTAAAGGAATGGAAAGCAAAATATGATTTTGTGGGCAGTTATTATATAAATGTCGGCAACGATAAAAAGAAGGGTAAATACACTGACTGGAGTATTTCAGCCCCGCTGTATCAACAATATATTAATTTGGGTAATGAAATTGGTACACATTCTTATACCCATCCACACGATACCAATACCTTAAGTGATCAAGAAATTAAATTTGAATTTGCGGATGCAAGAAGCAATATCGAAATGGGCTTGAATATTAATAATCTCAGTGCGGCTGTACCGGGTGCGCCTGAAGATTTACGTACTGCCACAGAGATTTTAAAACATGTAAGTTACCTGAGTGGTGGCTATTCAGGCGTAGGAGCTGGTTTTAATAATGCAATAGGCTTTCTTACACCCAATTCAAAGAAAGCTTATCTCAGTCCCAACGTAACCTTTGATTTTACTAATATGGAATTTTTAGGTTATACCGCAGCACAAACCCAACAAATTTGGATGAATGAATTAAATGAATTAGCTTTACATGCCAATCAACCTATTATCCATTGGCCTTGGCATGATTACGGTCCTACTATTTCGATTGCTAGTTCGGGCTATACGGTAGAAATGTTTGATGCTGTGATTAAGAAAGCCTACCTTGAGCTTGGCTCTGAATTTATTACGGGTATGGATTTAGCCGAGCGAATGATTGATTTTAAACATTCAGAATTACAGATTAAACGCTCAGGTAATAAAGTCGATGTACAGGTATCTAAAGCCAATTTTGGTAAACAATCGCTGAAAATCGATGCCGATTACAAAATTCAGTCAGTTGATAACTGGTATGCCTATAATGATCGTTATGTTTATCTTGATAAAGATGGCGGTAATTTCTCGATTAATCTTGGCAATCCAGCAGATAATATTACCCATATTAGTCACTTACCTGCTCGTTCCGAATTACTTTCAGTCAGTGGTAATGGTCAAAATATCAACTTTAACTTTAAAGGTGACGGTAAAGTCATTGTCGATCTCGCTTGTGATGCAGCGGCAGCAATGGTTTCAGGTGCAAATAGCACCGTACTACCCAATAAGCGTCTTGAGCTGAATTTCCCTATAAAGGGCAATCATACTGCCAGCGTCAATTGTAGTTAACAGTTTCAATTAACTAAAATTAATATGAAGTCAGCACGAATTAAAAAGCTTAAAAGTTTTCATTAAAATAAGAAACTGATTTTTTGAATAAACTCTCTTTTTCCTTCTTCTTGCTGACTTCAGTCATTTCAGTATGATTTTCATAATCAATATTGATACTGGACAAAATTTTTGTATTTTGATCCTCTAATGTTTGGGCTATGCCTTGCCATTTACCACACTCTAAAATCAATTTTTGATTTTCGACTTGTTTCTGTTTTAAGTCTTTTTTCAAACCCACTATCTGATGACTATATTGTTTTTTGAGTGCTTCTAATTGATAAATATAGTTTTTTTCAGATGTGATCGGTGTTTTTTCTATTGTTTCTACACAAGCTATTTCTTTCTTTATCGTTTGAACTACATCACTATTTTTTGTGATTAACTGTTTCACAGAAGCAATATCACTCTCTAAAAGATAGGCACGATTGCCTATCTTTATTGATTTTATATCCAGCTTTCTTAGCTTATTGTACAAATTTGATTTAGATATAGACAATTCTTGTATTGCTGCATTAATACTTACTTTAGCCATTGTTTTATTTTTAAAGTAAAAAAAACGTATTTTATAACAGCTCAGCGTCTCGTTGCCTGCCATTTTTAGAGAGGGTATTACGAAAGAACAACTCAAAAGCTAACGTATGCGATAAGCTGCATGGCAAGCGACACAAGTCGAGGTGATTTTAGATAGCGCAATATAAGCATTTGCTTTATCGCCTTCCTCTGCTTTTAGGGCAAACTGACTAGCGGCTTTGTGCATATTTGTTCCCGCCTCTTGCATCGCTTTCGGCATAAACTTTGCCATATGGCTTGCATGATGAGATTCTAAGGAACTCATTCCAAGCCGTGCTTCTGCAACTTCGCCTGCTTTATCAAGTTCTCCCGTTGACATATTAATCAATATTTCATTGATCGTTACCAAGTGATCCCGCATATTCGACATCATATGTTTTTGCATCATTTCTGGTAATTCTACCTTTTCTCTTGTGTCTTCTTCCGCGCTTAAAATACTGCTAATAAAGATCAAAAATATTGAGATAATAATATTTAATGGTTTTTTCATGCTGATAGTCTCGTTTTAATTGCTCTTAAATAAAGCATGGCAAGCAACACATTTTTGCATCAGTTCACCTGTAAATGTCGCCAGTGTACTCATATCATCGACATCAGCACGGATAACCAGTTCTTCAAACATCATATGGGTTGGGCCTCCCAGCGCTTTAAAGGTTTTCGGCGTTTTTTGTTTAACTGATTCAGGGGTATTGCGTGCCATACGATTTCCAGAATAACGTGCGGCATCAATAATCATTTCACGGTTTTCTGTACCAATGCCTGTCATGATTTTTTGAATACTGGACAGCATTTCACGCATTTCTGATAAAAATTCAGCCTTTTCCGATGGCGTTAGTTCTAAGCTTGTTCTACTATCAAGTTTGTTACTATCATTAGCAGATGCTAGTGAAAACAAAGAGATAAAAAGAAAGAAAAGAATGGAGTGGGTATATTTTTTCATGTTTATAGGGTTCTTATAATTAAGTGCATAAGCGCTGTTATATTACTTAAAAAATTGCTTATGTGTACCTACTTCTTAGCTAATTTTATAATTTCATTGACCGATCATGATTCAAGTCATATAGATCGTCTACAATCAGCACACAACTATTTAAAAAACTAACAATATGATGATTTACCACCCCATCAATACCCTTAGAATATTAGTCTTCCTGCTATTCATTTTACCTATTTCTTCTCTGCTTCACGCTGAAATTAGTCCTGCTCAAGCCATTGGACTTGAACCACTAACGACAAATAAACAAGCCAATGAAATAGATAAAGAGGAAGTTGTTCCTAAAACATTGCAGTCGCCTAGAGCGACAATGGCAAGCTTTATTCATGCGATGAATGATACTAAAAGGGGTGATAGTGATGCAATAAAGGTGGCATTAACCACCTTAGATTTATCAGATGTTAATGCCTTGGTTGCCAAAGAACGGGGAACAGCACTGGCATGGATATTATTGGAGGCAATTGATAAAACTCGGTTTATTAATTTTTCTGATATTCCTAAAAAAACTCGCAAAGATCAATGGGTTTTTAAACGCTATGGAGTTGATAAAGACAAGCAGATTATTATTAAACAACAGGATAATGGACGCTGGTTATTTAGTGCTGAGACACTGCAACAGTTACCTGAGATTTTGGAGTTACTAAAAACGAAAGCCAATCTTATTTCACAGGGTGATGATGATACGACTTATCAACCGTGGACATTTCGTTTACAAAAGCAATTACCTGAAATATTGCAGGATCAATTGATCGGTTTAAAGTATTGGCAATGGCTGGGAATTCTGCTTTTTATTATATTGGGAGTTCTGGTTGATTGGCTCTTTAGTAAAACAGCATTAGTGCTGACGCGCCTGTTATCCAAAAGGACTGAAATACAGGAATATCGCAATCTGCCTAATAATATCTTTCGTCCGCTGGGTTTAATGGCAATGGCGCTAGTCTGGTGGTTAGGTATTAATCAACTCACCTTGCCTGAAAATGCCTTATTAATTCTTTTGGTCGCCGTTAAATTCTTAACCAGTGTGGCGGGGGTATGGGGAGCTTATCGTCTAGTCGATTTAGTCAGCGCGTGGATGCAGCACAAGGCAATACGAACTGAAACTAAAGTCGATGATGCCATTGTGCCTTTAGCGGGTCGTACCTTAAAAGTCTTAGTGACGGTCATGGGTTTGGTATTTATTGCTAATAACCTCAATATTAATATCACAGGTTTAGTCGCGGGTTTGGGTTTAGGCGGTTTGGCTTTAGCACTTGCCTCTAAAGATTTAGCTCAAAATTTATTTGGTACCGTGACGGTTTTAGTTGAAGGTACGTTTTCAGTCGGCGACTGGATTGTGGTGGGTGATACTGAAGGCACGGTTGAAGATATTAGTTTTAGAAGTACCCGTATTCGGACTTTTTACAATTCTTTGATTACCCTTCCTAATGCAAATCTCATTACCAGCAGTGTTGATAATTTTGGTAAGCGTCGTTACCGTCGTATGTCGCATAAACTGAAAATTACTTACCATACGCCACCCGATAAAATAGAAGCTTTTTGTGAGGGTATTCGGGAAATTGTGCGTTTACATCCCTATATGCGTAAAGATTACTATCATGTTTATTTCAATGGTTACTCGGATTCAGCGCTTGAGATTTTGGTGTATGTGTTTTGGGAAACGCCTGATTGGAATACAGAGTTACGGGAGAGACATCGTTTTCTACTGGATGTTTTACGCTTAGCTAATCGAATGCAAGTTGAGTTTGCTTATCCGACCCAAACCGTTTTTTTGAAGGAAATGCAAGAGGGTAAACCCATGTCAAAAGCTGAGGAATCACAAGGTACGGATAAAGCACATACATCCGCACAAAATTTAGCCCGAGAAATTGTTGAAGAGAATATTTGTTTGGATAAAAAACCTGATCCCGTTTCTATTCCACAGCAACCCCTTTCCCAGAAATTATGATTTTCTTTTTCTAGGGGGCAGTTCGATTGTCGAACCACCGCCTTATTTTCGACTATTGCAATATTACTGAAGGATCACTGATAACAATCGTACTCCCTGCTGAGGCTTGAAAGGTGAGCAATTGAGTTTGCATTTCAATAGTGGCTTGCAAGCTACTACTTGGATCAAGCAAAGAGGCATGCGTTCCTGCAACAAAACGTACTGCACCATCAGCACTGGCGGTCGTTTGGCTAATACTGGCTAAGCCCATCACTGAGATTAAGGGTTCTGTACCTGATAACGGCGCATTTTCAACCCGATTAGGGATGACCTGATCAGGTAATGAACTATTACCCCCTACGACTTCCATTAGGTGAATCGGATGATTAATCGCGGCTTGGGCTGCATAGTTAATTGCATCAGCAGGGTCTAATGCCGTTTGGGTAACTAACATAAAATCATCATATTCCTTACTGTCTTTAACGACTCCCAATTTAGCTAAACCTGCTTCAATAACAGGGCCGAACTCAACAGAACCATCTAAAAGACGTGCAATACCACCGCCACCGAGGGCAATGGAGGCAGGCATTGCGGTGCTTTCCATACCTAAATAGGTTGTACCGACGATAGCCCCGAGAGAATAGCCAATAAAGCCAACTTTGCTATTGTCTAAAGCCACGGCATCAATGGTTGGAATGCTTTTGCGTAGTAGTAATAAATCAGCAACCCCTTGGCGTATATTGTCACGCGAGGTTAATGGGCTGGGTAAATTAATAAAGTAATTGCCTGATTCATCTGCAATACCATCTGCACCGTCTGCTTTTGTCGTATTATTAATAAGATCAAGATTAAAAGAACGTTCACTATCATTATTAAAGGCAATATTGGTACTGGCATTGAATGGATTGTTTGTATCAACAACACCGTGTAAGGGTAGGTCAATGGCAATAACCACAAAACCTGCATCTGCAAATGAATCCGCTAATGCCAGCATATCAGTACGATTACGGGTAATACCGTGCTGGAAGATCACTACAGGCCATCCCGTTGCAGGCGCAACCCCTGCATTTTTAGCATTGGCATTCGGAACACTCATCATCACGGGAATGTTTTGTGTACCTGTACTGATCGGGGTGCTATTAAAACGTGTTAAAAAGCTACCCCCTGCTCCTTTCCAAAAACTGGTCAGTGCCGCCGTTGGGTTAGTGATACTCGGTGCTTCAAGGTAGTAAGGTACATCCAATGCACCGATATAAATATCCGCTTTACCTGCAAACAGTGGGTTCGCAGTTTTAGTATTAAAACCCGTGTTTAGCATTTTAATCGGACTGCTAACGAGATTACTGGCAATATTTTCTAAAACAGGACGAATAGACTGGGTGGTAAAAGACCAACTTAAAATAATATCTGCTTGATTAACACCTTGAGACGCTGCGATAGCTTCTTGATTATTAACAATCTGACGAATCGGTTCTAATGCAGCAAAATCACCTGTTAATACCGTACTGCTTTTTGCCAGTAAATAGGCGTTATCAGCGCGGGTTGCCAGTGCATCATTATCTTTCACTGCATTAGTGACAATAACTAAATACGAGCTGCTTTCTTTTAGCGGTTTTAATGGTAATAATTCAATTTTGTCACTATTTTGACTTTTGACTAAAATGCGAATATCTGCACGAGTGAGTTCACGCTTAACTTGAGTGATTGCACCACTGCTGTTTTTATCAACTTCATAAACCCGAATTGAATGACCGATTTGTAGCGTCGTGGCATTAATACTGTTATTAAAACTAAATCCAAAAGGGGCAACGGTAGAGAAACCATCCAGTGTATTAAGCGTATTAATTAACTGTTTTGCTCCTGCACTGGCATTGCTTGGGACAGGCATATTGAGTGTACCATCGGTACTTCCTGCCAATAATAGGTCGTTTGTTGCTGGAATTAATCCCTGACTGGGATCGAAAACAGCCACGACATTACTGAGCGTCGTGGCTGTATTAGTATTGTCAGTTTCTGTTGTTTCCTGACTATTATCACTATTTGAACTGCCACAAGCAGATACAAACAGTGTAATAAAGAGCATTGATATAAAGTATCGCGCATTTTTTATTTTTGTCACTTTAGCATTCCTTTGAGCTATATTTTTGATGATTGTTTTACGAATCATTATGAGTGTAGCACTATGTTTTAGTCATATTCGGTATCTTTCCAAATACGCAAGGCACTAAAAACATCAGCTGCGCTGGGTAAGGGGCGTGCTGCGACTTGTTCGGCTCTCGCAATAACATGAGGCAGATGAGTCCGTAAAAAAGGATTAGTTTTTAACTCTAAACTTAAACGAGACGGTACAGTGGGAATATTTTCATCTAGCAGTTTCCAACAGTCTTCTTGGCGACGATCTAAGTCTTGATTGTCAGATTCGACCCATTTAGCAAAGCCAATATTATCCAGTGTGTATTCATGCGCGCAATAAATAAGGGTTTCAGGGGGTAAGGCGGCAATTTGTTGTAATGAGTGATGTAAATCGTGTAATGTGCCTCCCAATACGCGTCCACAGCCATTTGCAAATAGGGTATCACCACAAAATAAACGCTTTTCGACTTCGTCTTCATGGTAATAAGCAATATGACCTACGGTATGCCCTGGAATATCTAAGACCTGTAAATCAGCGTCTAAGGCTGCTAATTTAACTGTATTTTCAGCCGTTAATGCATGAGTGATAAAAGGAATGGATTCATTTGCAGGACCATAGACAGGCAGATCAGGATATTTTTGCAATAAGCCCTCAATACCGCCGACATGATCTGCGTGGTGGTGAGTTATTAAAATAGCGATGGGTTGCATTTCGTATTGTGTTAAGGCTTCAATAGTGACATTAGCATCACCCGGATCAACAATAGCGGCATATTTTTTATTTTCATCGCTTAATAACCAGATGTAATTATCACTAAATGCAGCGACAGGAATAATATGTAACATAATGGATACCTCGATTTTATTAGGAATATAACTTTCAATGAATGCTCAACTTTACGTAATTTCCGCGCCTTCAGGTGCAGGTAAAACCAGCTTAATTCATGCATTACTTAAGCAACTCGATAATGTCATGTTGTCTATTTCTCACACGACGCGCCAAGCCCGTGAAGGAGAAGTTGATGGAAAACATTATTACTTCACAAATACGCAACAATTTCAACAGCAGCTAGACCAAGGTGATTTTTTAGAATCTGCACAGGTGTTTGATTATTATTATGGTACATCTCGTCAAGCCGTGAATGATTCTTTAGCCAATGGTCAAGATGTTATTTTAGAAATTGACTGGCAAGGGGCAAAACAGGTACTTGAGAGTATGGAGAATGCGATCAGTATTTTTATATTACCGCCATCCTATGAAACATTACAGCAACGTTTGAATCAGCGTGGTCAAGATTCTGCTGAGGTTATTCAGCGTCGCATGGATGATGCCATGACTGATATGCAGCAAAGCCGTCATTTTGAATATATTGTTATCAATGATGACTTCGATACCGCAGTGAATGATTTACAAGCAATCTTTAAAAGTCATCGTTTGCGTCGCGAGCAAGTGGCTGAAAAAGCCAGTCCGTTTATTAAGGGTTTAATCAGCATCTAAGCGATTAAAGCCTAACTAGATCCCAATTGCCGCACCGCAGGCAGAGCAATTGCAATTAAAGCTTTGTCTGCAATATTGGGTACAAATGCAATTTGGTAAAGCTGTTGTCTTGATTGCAAATTAATACTGATATTTTTAAAAAACACTGACTACGCCATGACTCTGATCAGTAATTAAATATCAAAATTATAGTTAACAAAGAAACGGGTGTTTTTACCTGCTTCATCCATATCACTATAAATTAATTGTGCGGTTAAATTATCCCGAATTTGGTAATCCGCCGTTAAATCAAGTTCATCGGATACACCCTGATCAAAGTTAACTTTACGTACTGATAAGGCTAAATTTTTAATTCCTGAATACTCAATACCAATGGCTTTTGCTTTGATATTCGCGGTATCGTCAATAATATTTTGCTCAGCTGAAGTGAAGAAAGGGCCACCACCAATACCACCAATTGTTCCTTGAATGCCATTATCTCCTGATACTTTATTGTAATCTGCTGTCACAGTGAAATCACCCATGCCATAAGATGCTTCAGCACCCCATACTTTAGCATTACCGCCAACAGCATAGCTTTCATTGGCGTACTGAACCCCTAACTCTAGGTTTTCAAGGGGATTAATACCTGCTTCCACATAAGTGATATTGGTTGCATTACCTGCATTATTATCTTGTTTATAATGCCAAAACTGTGCATTCCACTTATCTGTTTCATAAGAAACACCCAATGCACTGACACCGTCACCTTTATCGGTTAAATCAGTAAACTTTTCAGGTATAGGCGCATCAACGCCTGCGCCTTTGTCAAGGTGCATGGCAGTAATAGTTGTATTCGCTAAAGAGGTATTCGTGATAACAACCCCTTCAAAGGTATCAGGAATCATGCCAATATCATCAGTATCTGCAAAGGGTGTATCAATTTCCTGACGGCCTATTTTAATGGCCGTATTGGCAAACTCGGCTTGTAACCATAATTCACCTATAATGCTATAACCTTCTCCGTTCGGTCCACCGCGAGAGTTTAAGAAGAAACCATCATCATCAAGATTGCCAAGTGCATTAGTAGTATAACCTGTTGCACCAACACTAATACCGTTCCATGAAGGAGAAACATAACCTAACTTACCCCCAATCGCAGCGGACTCAACACTATTGCCAGTACCATCTTCAGTATTAGTATAACCAAAGCGGATTTGACCTGAAACACCGCTGTTATCTTCAGTAGCTTTATCTTCTGAAAAAACCATTTGGCTAAATGCAGTTAACACTAGAAAACTGGCTAATGTATAAATTCTCATTTAATTAATCCCATTAAATCATTAAAGATGATTTTTATTTATTGTTATTATATAGTGTAGAACGTGATCAGTGTTCTGTATCGGCCTTTTTATGTTCATCTAAACTATCTGAACCTTCAAATTCAATTTTTGATAAACCTTTAGAATCTCTGAAAATTATTTACTCCGCCGTATCAACAGCAACAGATTTAGTTTCAAGCTCATTATCAATAATTAATAAACCTGTTGCGCTATCGGAAACCATTTTAATACGGTCTCTAATACCCATAAATAAGCGTTCTTCTTCGTGTTGTTCTGCTACATACCACTGTAAGAAATTCAAAGTGGAATAATCATTTGCATTCGTTGTTACGGCAACCAATTCATTAATGGTTGAAGTCACATAACACTCATGTTTATAAATCTCTTCAAATACACCTAAGAGTGACTCATATTGGTGGGGGGGTTGTTGTAAAGCAGGGATAATCGCTTGTGAACCTGTATCATTAATATAAGTAAAAATACGGCGCATATGTCCCATTTCTTCATCAGCATGTTCTAATAAAAACTTAGCCGAACCTGAAAAGTTATTGGCATCACACCATGATGCCATCTGTAAATACAGATTAGCGGAGTAAAATTCAATTTCTATTTGTTGATTGAGTTTGTCAAAAATGAGGGCTGATAACATATTGTTTATTCCATTAATCGAGTAAATTGTGAATGATTTTTCCACTACTATTTTTTTCAATAAATATAAATATATTTACTATCAATCTCTTATATAGGAGTCGTTAGCATAAGGAAAAGAATTTTAGAGGATGCTAATATTCCTGTCAATTGATAAATTTAAAAAAGTAACTTAAGACCGACTAAAATTGTAACGACCTCAAATGACCTTTTAATTAGCTTATTACCTTTCAATATCGCAAAGTGCGCACCTGTGTAGCCACCCATGAAAGAGCCTAATAATAACGCGGGCAGCCAATCCCATTTAACTTCAGTGATCAGTGCTAATGTAAATCCTCCTGTGCCATTCCAAAATAAACCAACGATGATCATTGTATATGCCACTGCTCGCTTATAGTCCATACCAAACCATTTTACTAATAGCATCGTTGCGAACAACCCCGTACCTGATGTCAATGACCCATTGAGAAAGCCAACCAAAAATAGGAAAAATCCACCAAGAATTAGCCCATTTATATTTCTTCTTTTGGGTTCATATTCTTGTCCTAAATTCTTCTGAAAAATAGAGTATAAACCTAAAGAAATCGTGAGTACTGCCAGCGCAAACTGTGAATAATTTTCTGGTATTTGAATTATTGCAAAGGCACCAATAACCACACCCGGTATACCAACAAAGAGCATAAATAAAGCAAACTGACGCTCAATAATATCTTCTTTCAGGTATCTCATCGTTGCACCCAGCCCTAATGCCACTGTTGCTACTTTGTGTGTTGCTAACGCGATATTAAAAGTAAGACCTAAAAAAATAAGGACAGGAAATTGAATTAATCCAGCTCCGCCACCTGATAAAGCTGAAAAGGTATTTGCAATAAATGAGGCAATAAATACCACTAATTGCTCCAATAGAATATCTAATGTCATTGTTTTGATACTGATTGATGGTAATTGTCATCACTATCAAATAAGGCGATAAGTGGACCAGAATCCATTAAGATTTTTTTCATCTTTTTACCTATATTTTTTCTTTAAATGGAAGTGAGAGCGACGTTTTTTTACTTTACGTAATAGCCAGATAATAACGCCTGAAATTGCTAAAATAATGATTAAAATAGCCATTGCATCCATAAAGTAAACACCTAAAGCCCCGACAATTCGACCGCTGTGAGCATCCAGAATAATACGTTCTAGGGAAATAATAGATTCTTGATAAATAAGGCTTAATTGTTGCTTTAATGCATTCGGTATCTGATCAAGTTGAGCCCAATCTATTGTGGATAATGCTGGGCAAGCAGAAAAATTGGTTAAAATTTCATTACTGATTAGACAGCCTTGATCAGTGTTGAGTACCAGTTGTTGATTACTATCAAGACCCAACTTTTTGATATTAGCATCAATATGTATGGCATCAATATATTCCCCTTGTAGAGTAAACATTAATAAGTCATGTTGTAAGGCAATCAGTAGTAAATCTTGCTTTAATACTGCACCCAAAAAAGGTAAATTATAATGGCTTAGTGGTAAATTCAGTTTATTAAGATAAAGTTTATTATCAATCGCAACTAACCAACTTTGATTTAATTTTACTGCCTTTGAAAACTGGGGTTCGGGAATATTATAGAGTGTTAATAGCAGAGAATTATGGCTAAATCTTTTATCCAGCTTGAGAATCTCAGTGTGATTGAGCAATAATCCACTAATGGATAACCAAACTAAAACAAAAAAACTACCCAACCCAATATAGCGATGAGCTTTAAGTAGGAGTAGATGTTTATTAATGCGACGACGTACGAGTTTTTTCATGTAAATAGAGCGCCATACGCGTTTGAGCTTTAAGTGCATTCACAGAAAGGGTTGCACCTGTTATGCCATCAATTTGTTGATTTAATTGAGTATCATTTTGTTTCATAATGTTGATAAATTGCTGAGTAAAGAAATCATGTTTAACTTCCCAGCCTCGTGATTCTCTAAATGCTAATACTGTAACATCTTCGATTTGAGCCTGAGTGTTGATAGTAATCCCTGTCGTAATATATTTTTCCTTACCAATTTCATTCAAAATCCAAACGGTTTTACCTGCTTTTTCCCAATATTTAAGCCGTAGTTGATGATAAGGGTGACCGAGTATTTCAGTTACTGTTTTTTTAATATCACTCTTAATCCAAATAACGGAAGGCTTAGGTAGAATATCTTGAGCAAAAGCTTTTTTAAGATAATTTTCTTGGCTAATATAAATTTCTTCTGCTTGCAGTAAGGATAGAAAAAAGCTAAATAATACAATATGGCTAAAAATTAATAATCGTTTCATAATAATAGGATTTTTAAAACTGATAACCAACCCCTAGGTTGAAACCGTCAAAGGCTTTACTTTGAGATAGGTCATTTCCAGCACTTTGACTTTGAATATCAGTTTTAAAAACTACATGTTTATTGAGCCAGTAATTAACCCCTACATCCGTTTGTTTCATTTTTGTGTTACCTATACCTCCGTTATCCCAAACACTGTGGCGAGCAAAAACACCGACTTTCGGTGTGATCTTATAGCCTGCCTCAATATATGCTCCATCCTGTTTATCTTTATTAGACGCAGCAGCGGCATCACCGTCTAAGCTCCAATTCGCATATAAAGCTTTAACAGATAGTGGTCCTTTGTTCACTGCAACATGAGTTTCCACTAAGTTAGCTGAACCTCCATTGACTGCACCTTGCATGTAATCAGACTGATACTGTGCTGTTAAGCCCAGTTCTACGCCAGAAATACCTGTGTATTTCACTCGTCCAGTCACGGCAAAATCTTTAGCACTGGCTTTGGCTGTTTTCTGACGAGCTCCACGAATATTAAATTTACCATCATCCTTAATTTTTAAACCTTCATGTACCATTAGGTCATAGCTAAAACCATTATTCTTTTTACCTGACAATGCCACACCCCCCACCCACCATGTTGCTGGAATAATATTTTTTTCAACAGGGTTACGTTCTACACCGTAGAAAGCAGGGGGTTCATGAGTTTCATTAATGAAACCGACAGGGATTAACATTACACCTGCACTACCTGATAGATTCTTATTAAAGTCATGTTGGATATAGGCTTGCTCTAATTCAATTTCACCTTTTTTACCATCACCTGCAATTGAATGTTCTAATTCCATTTCAGAGAAGAAACGGGTGGTTTCATTAAATTCATGTCCAAACTCTAAAACAAAGCGGTGAAAATCTATCTCATTTTTAGTTTTAGAACCATCATCACTTTCTAAATTATTGTAATGCAATTCACCATAACCACTAATATGAGTACGACCATTACCCAATCCACCTGTGTGTGTACTTAAGCTTGTAGTTGGGACGGCTTCAACCTTATCGGCAGTTGCACTAATTTGCTCTCGCAATTCCTGCATTTCTGTTTCTAATTTTTTTAATTTCTGTTCGGTACTTTCTGCACCATTGGCTATTGAAGTCAACATCAGAACCATTACACTCGCCACTGTAGGGATCAGATTTCTCATCATTGGGAAAACTCTAATTATTGATTTAATAACATAGTGTAAATGATAATGGATTTTATTTGCAAGTAAAATATTAATGCAAATAATTCGTATTACTACATTTGCTGGAAAAATTTTGCTGATATTGACCAACTAAATTACGAATATATTGAAGGTTGTTTGCTTTTTTTACTCGATATTCTACTAAGGTGCTTTGTATGCATAATCATAAGCTTTCTTTTTATAACCCAATAGACAGACACAACTTAGGCTTTTGTACCAGGGCAATCGCATTGAATTACGCACCTTCAACTGCTAATACTTTGAGTAAAAAATTTTTATCCCAGCCTGCCCGTTTACGTTTCCCTTTAATACCTTGTCGATAGGTTTTTTCATTCTTCAACATATTCAGGCTCATATGTCGGATGATGGCCATGTTCTCGGGACTATTGGCTTTTCTCATTCGAGAATCATCTTCTCGAAAAGCCATATCGAGTGACCAATGCAATGCATTTTCTATCTGCCAATGACTTCTAACTGATTGAGAAAATT
>WFRR01000069.1 GCA_015486375.1 Thiotrichaceae bacterium | reverse complement strand
TTATAAGCGTTTTTTCAGCAACGGAAGGACGGCTACATGGCATCGTTTATAAGAAAAAGGCAAAGCGTAACAGCCCTTATTTATTTCCCTTTCGTTATCTAGAAATGCTGTGGTCATCCACACGACAAGAAGGTTTAGGATATTTTCATAATATTGAAGAGAATGGCAACCATGTTATTAGCATTGAAGCACTCTTTATTGCCTATTATTTCAATGAATTAATCCTAAAATTTATTCCCCTCTTGCAGCCCATGCCAAAAGTATTTAGGGCTTATAAAAAGGCTCTACATGCCTTAGCAGCTAGTGATAATAGACAAAATCTATCTAATATTATGTCTCGATTTGAATTAACCCTCTTATATTATTTAGGCTACGGTATTTATTTTTTTGAATGCACCGATACAGGATCAATGATCCGCGCAGGACAACATTATCATTTTATTCCTGAGCAAGGATTGATGCAAAATCCTATCTCCAAACTCAAATCTATTCCAATTTCAGGCGACCTGCTAATTAGTTTACAAAGCACACTAATTTGTAAAAAACTGCATGAACAGCAAGAATTACGTTGGGTATTGGATCATGTGTTTAAATATTTGCTACCGCCACGAGAAAAACTGCATTCACGAAATCAAATTAATCTTTAGAGTGAGTTAAAAGAACCTTTATTTCTTTAAATTGTAACTTAATATACGTATTTTTCTATGACAAATAAACTTGAACTTGGGGTCAATATTGACCATATCGCCACATTAAGACAGGCACGTTTTACTCCTTATCCTTCTATTTTAGAGGCGATTAGCTTAATTGAAGCGGCAGGCGCAGATGCAATTACGCTACATTTGCGTGAAGATCGCCGTCATATTCAAGATGCTGATGTTTATGCAGTACGCAAACACTTAAATACTCGCATGAATTTAGAAATGGCAGTGACAGACGAAATGTTGGCAATTGCGAAAGATGTCATGCCTGAAGATGTTTGCCTTGTACCTGAAAAACGTGAAGAGCTTACAACAGAAGGGGGTTTAGATATTATTCGTCATTTTGATCGTACTCAAAAAGTGACTCAAGCACTGAATGAGGTCGGTATTAAAGTCTCATTGTTTATTGAACCTAATATCGAACAAATCAAAAAAGTTGCTGAAATTGGTGCGCCGAAAATTGAATTACATACAGGTACTTATGCCAATGCAACAGGTAAAGCCAAGCAAAACGAGTTTCAGCGTATTATTGCTGCAACCGAATTTGCTCAAGCCGAGGGAATTCAAGTCAATGCAGGACATGGCTTAGATTATCAAAATACCCATGCAATCGCGGCGATTCCACAATTAAGAGAACTTAATATTGGACATGCCATGATTGCACGAGCTATTTTTGTCGGTATTAAAGCTGCCACTGAAGAGATGCTAGCGATTATGCACACGGCACGTCAATAATGCAGTTAGTGGGTATTGGCACGGATATTGTCCAAATTTCACGCATTAAAACCAGTGTGGAGCGCAGTGGTGAAGGTTTTGTAAGCCGTATTTTACATCCGAATGAATTACAAAAATTTAGGCAATACCAACGTCCACAACAACAGATTGCTTATTTAGCCAAACGCTTTGCCGCTAAAGAAGCCTTATCTAAAGCATTGGGTACAGGGATTTCACAAGGGGTTAGCTTAACTGAAATAGAAACTTACCATAATGCTCTCGGTCAGCCGCAATTAAAATTACACGGTAAAACCGCTCAGAAAGCACAAGCACTCGGGGTTAAACACCGCTACTTGAGCTTATCAGATGAAAAAGAATATGCCATTGCTTATGTCGTTCTCAGTTAATGGAAAAACGCTGGAAAAGCAGTCATTAATCTGTAATTTTTTTAGCTTTAATATTACGGGCAAAACTGACAAAACGTTTAGCCCAGTGATATTTATCCGTATCTCGCATATGTGCATACGAGGCTAATAAGTTCTTATATAACCAGCCATCATATTGACCATTAATTCCGTAGCCACGCAATACCTTATAAGCAAACTGCCCTTTTTCTTGCAGATCGTCCAAACGTGAATAATGAAATTCATGCGCGTTGATAATCGTATCTTTCGCTGTTTTATAAGGCCAAGGCATCGCCTCTGTTTCAGATAATTTAATATAACCCCGTCCTTGCGGTTTTTTACTCATAATCACATCAGAAGGTATAATGCCGACCATTGCTGCCGACTGTCCTTTCCAAACAATATTTTCAGCTAAATACATTAAGCCGCCACACTCTGCATAGGTTGGTAAACCTGCTTCAATTGCTATCTTAAGAGAGTGACGCATAGTTTGATTCGCACTTAATGTCTGCATATGCGTTTCAGGAAAGCCACCGCCAATAAATAAAGCATCCACGGCTGGTAGCACTGAATCGACTAAAGTATTCACAATCACCAACTCTGCCCCTGCATTTTTCAATGCTTCTAAATCCCCTGCATAATAAAAACCAAAAGCAGGATCTTGGCAAATCGCAATACGGATTTTATCAGTTCGAGTGTGTTGTTGATTAGTAAGTATTTCTGTAGTGATGCTAGGGCTTACTAAGGAACTCGCGTTTTTAGCAATTTTAACTAAGGCAGAAAGATCAACCTGTTGTTGTACCAAATCAGCAATCGTTTCTATTTGTTGTTGAGCCTCGACCGCTTCATTACTGGGCATTAAACCTAAGTGACGCTCCTCAATTTCCATAATAGGGTTTTTGTGTACTACCCCTAAAACGGGAATATCCGTATAGCTTTGGGTCACATGACGTAATTTTTTTTCATGTCGTGCGCCTCCGACAAGATTATAAATGACTCCTGCAATCTGCACATTGGGATCAAAGGCTTGATAACCCAATAATAAGGGGGCAACCCCTCGGGTCGTTCCCATGGCATTAATAACTAATATAACAGGACTATCAATTAATTTAGCCAATGCTGCATTACTGTCTGAACCATCTAAAGCCACCCCATCATATAAACCCTTATTGGCTTCTATTAAATTAATATCCGCAGCCTTTCCATAATGAGACAATGTTTGTACAATTTCTTGATCAAACATCGTATTAAAATCAAGGTTATGGCAAGCTCTTTGCGTTGCCGCACTGAGCCAAATCGGATCAATATAATCAGGTCCTTTTTTAAAAGGCTGCACAATATAACCCTGATTGACTAAAGCACGGCACAAGCCTATTGAAAGTGTGGTTTTACCCGAAGATTTATGGGCGGCGGAAATAAAAAGACGATTCATACTTGAATAATATCCTTGGCAAGATCAATACCAATAACAGTTTGTAACATGACTTGAACTCCTAAGTAATTTACGATGATTAATAATACAACTCAATTTAGATATTTAACCCTTCTACTTTTGATTTTTTATATGATTTGAAATACATTCAAAAAAATCAAATAATTTTTTTAATGTTTTAAGTGATGACGGATTTTCCATTAATCTTCTTTTTAAATTTTCAATATAATATGGTTTACCTACTTCTCTAGGTCTATTTTTTGCATATCTGATATTTTTATTAGATAACATACTTTTTAGGTAGGAAAAATGATAATTAGCATTTGTTCCTGAGTGGTTTTTATCCATCAACATTAGCTCTGGATCATTTTTTGAAACATCGTAATGCTTAGCATATTTAGAACAGGATTTATTTTTTGGATTCCTAGAATAAATTGTTTTATTACCTAAAAACCATGTTTCCATGCAAACTGTTTGCGGTATGATAATTAATTCGCAATTTTTTAATTTAATACTATTACAATGAATAAATTCATTAATTTCACATTCTTTTTCTTCAGCAGTAACATCATCGGTATCTATAGCTAATACTAAATAATCAAAATTCCCAGCATCATTAATGTCTTTTATTGAATCCACTAAATGATTAGAGTTGTTTTTTTGAATCATTCTCTACAAACCACATTAAGATTCCACAATCCAGCAGAGAGAAAAATAAATAAATCTTTAAGTTCATCAATATGATTTCTATATCGGTCACTGATACATCTAAAACGTTTTATCCCACCAATAACATTT
>WFRR01000068.1 GCA_015486375.1 Thiotrichaceae bacterium | reverse complement strand
TATATCGGGCAGGAGATGGGGTTCATGCTGAATGGTTAGCGATTAGAAAAGCCCATGCTAGCCATTTTAAAGCGCGGTTATTGGCTTACTCCTCTTTTCAAAAAGCCATGTGCCAAGCAGAAGAAGATATGTTTTTGCACCCTGCTTTAAAGCGGGTTATTTGTGTTTCCGAACGGGTTAAACAGGAAATTATTCATCACTACCCTCGTATTGATGCGGGTAAATTAACGGTGATTTATAACGGCATTGATTTACAAAAATATAAGCCAATTAGTCCGATACAAAAGCAGAAATTACGCGATCAATATCATTATAAGCAACAAGACAAGATTATCGTTTTTGTAGGTTCTGGCTTTGAGCGTAAAGGCTTAACCGAGTTATTAAAAGGTTTAGCCTTAAGTCCTGAATGGCAATTAATAGTGATTGGTAAAGATAAAAAACAAGCACAATTTGAAACACTTTGTCAGCACTTAGGGATTGCTGAGCGGGTTCATTTTATGGGTGTACAAACGGCAATGCATGATTGGTATGGCTTAGCAGACTTGTTAGTCCACCCCGCATGGTATGAACCTTTTGGCAATGTTATACTGGAAGCAATGGCAAGTGGGTTGGGTGTTATCTGTACAGAACAATGTGGTATCGCGGAGTTAATCACTCCCGAGAATGAAGGTTATATTCTCAAACAAGATCATACACAGCCTGATCATAATGCCCTTGAAGAACAAATTGCTGCCTATTTAAAACAGTGTTCACACCCTAAACAATTGTTTGAATTAGGACAGGCTGCCCGAAAAACGGCTGAAATCCTCCCCATTTCTGGCATGATTAAACAATTTATTGCGCTATACCAAGACTTATTAAAATAAATTTGGTATGACCGTATTGCGGGTTAACTTACGTTAGGAAAACAATAATAATATGCTACATTCTAAGCCCCTTTCTATCCTACATACAGAATCTTCCTGCGGTTGGGGAGGTCAAGAATTGCGTATATTAACCGAATCCGAAGGTATGTTAGCCCGAGGTCATCAAGTCCGTATTATTGCACCCGAAGAATCCAATATTTATCAACAAGCCAAAAAACGCAATATTCCCTGTACAGCCTTACCCATTGCCCGTAAAAATCTTAAAGGTTTATTTGCCTTATACAAATGGCTTAAGAATAATCCTGTCGATGTCATTAATAGCCATAGTTCAACCGATAGCTGGTTATCTGCACTAGCGAATCTATGTTTAAAACCTTCCATTCCGCTGGTGCGTACCCGTCATGTTTCTGCCCCTGTTTCTAATAATCGTTCGACCCGTTGGTTATATACCAAGGCATCCGATTTTATAGTGACGACTGGAATTCGTTTAAAGCAAACCTTGCAAGAAGAAAACCACTTTCCTGCTGAAATGATTACCTCGATTCCAACAGGAATGAGTACGCAGCGTTTTTACCCTGCGGACAAACTGGCGGCACGCGCTACATTAAACCTAGAGGCTAGCCGTTTTACCCTCGGTATTATGGCAACTATCCGTACTTGGAAAGGACATTTATATTTAATTGATGCCTTAAAAGCATTACAACGTCCTGACATACATTTATTGGTGATTGGTGATGGGCCTTCTCGTGCGGCTTTAGAAGCGCGAATTGCAGAGCATCAATTAGAAGCACAGGTGACTTTAGTGGGCAATCAGGAGGAAGTTACTCCGTGGTTAAATGCTCTCGACTTATTTATCTTGCCTTCTTATGCCAATGAAGGCGTACCCCAAAGTTTAATGCAGGCGATGTTGTGTAAATTACCTGTTATTTCTACCCCCATTGGCAGTACCGCAGAATTGGTACTCCATGAACAAACAGGTTTAATGGTTAAACCGAAAGATTCACAAGATTTATGCCATGCCCTACAGCGTCTTATTGATAATCCCGAATTACGCGATCGTTTAGCAAAACGAGGGCGGGAGCATGTACTGGGAGCATATACCCTCGATCATATGCTGGATAGTATGGAGAAGGTTTTTTATTCCAGCTTAAAACATTAATCAACTATTGCGCGATAGGTCAGCTCATGTCATCCCGAACCCCTTCACGTCTTGCCTTGTTGTTGATGATTATTTTGCAATCATGGCGATGGTTAATTCCCAGAAAAAAGCCCAAAGACCCTAAGACGATTTGGATCGTGCATCAGCTTCTCTTAGGTGACACGATTATGTTGACTGGTTTACTTGCTAAAATTCGGGCGAATTATCCGCATGCAAAAATCATTATGATTGCTAATCCGAGTTTTGCGATACTGTACCAAAAAAAGTTATATCAATATCCTTTTGAAAAAGGGCAATGTAATCAAGAACAACGTCATCAAAACCAAGCCTATAATGTGCAATATTGGGGTTACAATCCCCGTAAATTTTGTTCATTTGTACGTCTATTCTTATTACCCAAGCCCGATTGGGCATTAGTCCCTGGAGATAATCGTTATGGTTGGCTGGCGTTTGTGCGCGGTGCAAAGTGGACTGTTGGCTTTACAGGTGATTGTCCTGCCTATAAACAGTGGTGTTTTAATGAGTTATTACCGCTACCTAAACGAGCGACTGCCGTCACCGATATGATGCAACAGCTTTGTATAGGAAAAGAAGCCCCACCCTATCAGCCGAAGCAATGGAAAATTTATAATCATCAACGTCTACCTGCCTATACCTACCGAAACGATCAAGCCCCTAATATCATTGACCTAAAAAGCCCTTCAGCAGAAAATGAATATACCAATAATAAAATTCTGTTTCATATCGGAGCGAAGTCAGCCACTAAACATTGGTCAACTGAGAACTGGTTAGCCTTGGCAGACTATTTTAAGCAACAGAACAGACAAGTCATTCTCAGTGCGGGCAAAGGGGAAACGGATCAATTAGATGAGATCCAAAAAATCAGTAATTTACCTAGCTACCGCGCTAATCTCAGCCTCTTACAGTTAATTGAGATTATGCAAAATGTGGAGTTAATTGTGTGCTTGGATAATGGTATCGGGCAATTGGCAAAAGTCATTGCGACTCCAACGGTTTGCTTATTTGGTGCAGGTTCAACGACTTTATTTGCTGAAGCAAAATTTTGGCAAGATATTCCTTATCGTAGTGTCACGACTGAGATGGAATGTCGTGATACTCACTTACTCTTTAAACGTGAGATTGATTGGGTACAAACCTGCAATCGTTCTATTCAAGACTGTGTACATCAAAAACCCATCTGTATGCAAAATATTGCCGTTAAACAAGTGATTGAAGCATGTGAAAAATTTCAGCATTGAAATAAAAGATTATGCGATTGCGATAAGCAGTAGTCTTTTCTTATTTATTTTACCCTTTACTCATACGGTTGCCATTCGCTTAAGTTTTTTATTAATTACATTTTTATTGGTATTAAAATACTATAAATTCAATAGTCTCTATAAATTACCGTACAAAAAAAGTTTTCTACTCTGGTTAGCACTGCCCTTTATGCTATTACCCTTTGCCATTGATTTAGGCTATTCATTCCATGAAATAAAAGTTGAAATTTTATATAGCCTCATAGCATTTAGTCTCTTTTTCAGTTTGGCTTATCAACATAAATTTTTCTTAAAAATGGCCTTGATTGCCATGATTGTTTCCCTATTGCTAGTCTCAGTTTGGGGTTTATTCAATAGTTATTTTAATCAGGGTATTTGGGATGAAGCCGCCCGACATAATGGCAGTGCAAGCTATATTAGTTATTCGCTTATTTTGATTCCTTTACTTGGATTAGCCACCGTTTTATTTCAACGCTATAAAATACTAATGATTGCACTACTGACTGTCTTTATATTGACCTCTTTTTTATCAGGACAACGTATTTTTATTATTGCATTATTAGCTGAACTACTGATTTTTGCTATCTGGGCAAAACGGTATTTTTCGATCAGTTATAAAAAAATTATGGTTCTAACGGTTGTATTCGTTGCTGTGGCTAGCCTGCTGGCTGCTGCCAGTCTATATCATCGTTTTAATGGTTCACTCGATCACATTATTGATTATCAACAACATGATCCACGCTTTGAACTATTAGAAATACCCGTTACTATGATTAAACAACAGCCTTGGATCGGTTATGGCTTTGGACGGGACACGATGCTGCATGTTTTGGGCGGTGAGATAGAACTGAATAAAATTCTTGCTGATTATCCCGCAGGTTATCAATATGGACATACTCATAATCTATTTTTAAATTATGCACTGGAAGTCGGTTTAGTCGGGCTATTCATTTTCCTGTTACTAATGACACAATTGATTCGCTATTACTACCGATATTCAAAAGACAGTGATTTATTGGTTGCACTTGCAGGCGTGGCAGGCGTAGCTATTTTGCTGGGCTTTTTAGTGCGTAATCAAACCAATGATATGTTTTATCGAGACCTTAGCCTGTATTTTTGGAGTACCCAAGGCTTGTTACTCGGCTTTATTGCTTCTAGGAAGCAGTCCGATAATGGTCATTGTATTTCTGCATAAGTCCCTACCGTGTACAGAACATTGAACAAATCCTTATTATTTATTCATAGCACAAAAATAAGCTGCGTTATAAAATAGGCGATTACGGCAATATTTTGAGGATAGGATGGAATTTTTTAGAAAATCTCGCTTTGATTGTCAATACATGACGCATCAATCCCCTAAGAAAGATTTACTGAAAGTGTTATCAAATTTTCAACGCTTGCTATTAGTGACCGATGGCACTGTAACTGAGCTATTGGAACAATATCTACAAGAGCCGATTCAAGTACATAAATTATATGAGAAAATTGAAGACGACTTTACTCAATTACCCGTGAGTCATGCTGAATATCTTAGCTTTGATCAAGTCCCTATCTTAAAAAGAGAAGTCTTATTACAGGGAGCAAGTAGCCGTAAAAACTGGATTTATGCTGAAAGCAGTATTGTACTCAATCATCTATCACAGAACTTTCGCACGGATTTATTAGCCTCTTTACAGCCCATTGGTAAATTATGGGCAAAATACCGCACGGAAACGTATAAAACATTATTATGTGCTGAAAAAAAACCTGCGAAACATTTAGCCGACCATTTCGATATTCAAGCACAGGATCAGGTGATTTCTAGAACCTATGGGGTTTACTCTAATCAAAAGTTAACCATGCTAATTACGGAAGTGTTTCCTGAAAAGTTCTTTGCTGATCAATAAATTCTGTGAGGTTAACGCTAAGCGATTCATAGCGATAGCTAGCTGATTTTAATCAGTAAGATACTCATTAATTTGAATAAAATTGATAACCTAATCCGTAAACGGTATGAATCATATTATAGTTCGATGTATTAAATTTTTTGCGTAATCGAGACACTAAGGTATCAACTAAGCGCGAATGTATATCAACACTATAAGCACTGACTTTATCTTGTAAAAACTCGCGCGAAAGTGACTGATCAGGATAACTAATAAATACTTGCAGTAAGGAAAACTCACTATTAGTGAGTTTAATGGTATTACCGACCGAATTAATGGCCTGTCGTAACATTAAATCAATAGAGAAGTACTTAAATTCCAGTTGAGAACGATGCTGTGTATTTAAGTTTTTAGCTTTAATTCGACGTAATACGGCCTGAATACGCGCATATACTTCACGGGGACTCACGGGTTTAACTAAAAAATCATCTGCGCCTAAAGTCAAACCACGAATACATTCTGCCTCTTCTTTGCGAGAGGTAATAATAATGACACCCGTTGATGACCATTTTTGGATTTTTTCCAATAATATCATGCCATTGCCATCAGGTAGGTTTAAGTCTAAAAGGATTAAATCAATTGATCTTTCAGTAGGTAAATGTGCAAAACCTGCTAAATCTTCAACTTCTGTTAGATGAAAATTTAAACGTGATAGGTAAGTAACATAAATTTTTCGGGTAATTTCGTCATCTTCCACAATGACAATATGAGGTTGATGCATTGAAAATCCTTTAATTATGAGTACTTAACTTTAGTCACTTTTATTTGTTAATTAAAATTTATAATAAAATAAATAAATTTTATCTATTAGGTTGTAAATATTTCTTCTTAATATCTTGGTAAGTAAGACAAGCTAAAAGGTTCGTGATATTTTTTATAGTCGCAATAAGTTTATTAAAATAATGATAAAAATTAGATCTTACCTGAGTACTCATTTTTTCCCCGTCATTCCTGAGGAACTTCGGGAAATAGTACAACAACAACTACTAGATAAAATTTACAAAGGGTTAGTTTGGGTAGGTGCTTTTATGTTCGTGCATATTGTATTAAAAACGTTTTGGATGTTTGAAAAAGTACCACTTATAATTCTTTTACCTTGGGCTTGTGTAACAGCCTTTTGTTTTTTGATGGCTTTCCCCTTATGGTATTACCATCGTCGATATAAAGATCATTATAAAAATTATTTTTGGTATCGATGGTTATTTGTGCTGTCATTTTTTGCCTCTATATTGTTTGGTTTAACCCCTTGGTTGATGTTCGACTATCTGCATCCTTCTGAAGTTATTTTGTTTTCTGCCGTCCTTTCTTTTGGGGTCGTCGTACAAATTATGGTATTTGGTGGTTTTATCTCTCTGTGGTTAGTCGCTACGCTACCTGTATTCTTATTGGTGGTCGGATATAGCTATTTTTATTGGGGTTTTAACCATGAACTGGGACGGTATTTCGCAGCATGGTCTTTAGTTTCAACCGTATATATGTTCTTTATGGCATTACAACATAATAAAAAACAAATTGAATTGCTAATTTTACGTTGGCAATTAAATGATGCTAATAATGCTAAATCTCGTTTTTTAGCTGTTATGAGTCATGAGGTAAGAACGCCACTTTCAAGTATTATTGGCATGACAGATTTACTTAAAGAAAATTCATTAAACCAAAAGCAAACTCAATATGCTAATAATATTCACTCAGCGGGGCGTAACTTATTACATATTTTAAATAATATTTTATTAATCTCTAGCTTACAGTCTAAGCGACCTATATTAAAACTAGAAGAGTTTGAGATTCAAACACTTATTGATGAGGTTGTACAAATATTCGATTTAAATGCGAAACAAAAGCAGCTTAAATTATATTGGCATATTGAGCCACAAGTACCTCATATGTTGTTGGGTGATCCTGCCCGTTTACGACAAATTTTAATCAATTTACTGACGAATGCAATCAAATTTACTGAAAGTGGTGTTGTAAAGCTCATACTAAAACGTGAAGTATCTGGAAAGTTTCGATTTAGTATTTACGATACAGGAATTGGAATCGATGCAGTATCAAAACAATTGATATTCAATGAATTTTCTCAAGTAGGCTCTTTGAAAAACAGTAATATAGATGGGGTGGGGTTAGGTTTAACGATCGTAGCTAAATTGGTAAAACTATTACAAGGTGAAATTATTCTAGAAAGTGAAATAGGTAAGGGGAGTTGTTTTCATATTATCTTACCTCTGGATACTGTAGAAAATAGTTTAAAGCAGAAAAATAGCATCAACAGTGCTTATACTGGTGCAATAGACTTAATTCTGGTCGAAGATGATGCACTCAATCGTGAAATAACGACTCTATTATTGCAGCGACATGGACATTCTGTTCAAGCAGTCAGCAATGCAGAACACGTTCTCGTACAAATAAAAAATAAAGTACCACAACTCATTCTTACGGATTTAAATTTACCTAAGATGGGAGGTGTAGAACTTGCTAAAAAACTAAGACAATCACACCCAGAACTTCCAATAATCGCATTAACGGCTAATGCCACTCGTGAAACGTATGATGAATGTTTATCTGTAGGAATGAGAGCCGTATTAACGAAACCTATTGATGCTAAAACCTTGAATCAAGCTATTATGGGGCAAATAAAAGAGACTTATCTATCTAGGAATCAAGTAGATACTCATATAGTATTTTCACCTAAAGTTATACAGGAACTCTCTGATGTAATGGATCATACTGAAATTGAAGCATTATATCTAAGTTCGATTGAAAAAATTCAATTAGAACTAAATGAGATAGAACAAAAAAATAGGGTTACTCAAGCTCAATTACATCGCTTATCAGGTTCTTGCTCCAATCTAGGTTTTTTACAGCTTTCTCAACAGTTAATGAAGATAAAGACATATTTGTCAGAAGGTGAGTGTCAGCAAGAATTGCTAGAAAGTTTACCTGATATATTACAAAAAAGTAAAAATAAACTAATTGAATATTTAGCATCGACTGCTTAGATAACTGATATTACGAATGTGTCAAAACAATGACATTTCAATATTGATTATTGAAGATTAAAGTCTTAGACTTTAGTTATGTTTTACAAATTTTAAATTAAAGCAAGGAGTGCTTTAGTTTGTAGAATTTATCGATACAGTATAAATACTATCTTAGTAGTGTTTATCTTAAATTAAGGAATAATCATGAAAAACACAATAAAATATACACTTTTATCTTCAATTTTAGCTATTGCATTTATTAGCTCAGCTGCATTTTCAGGCATTAATGATATTAAAGCTAATGTACCCGATGCTAGTAATTTCCATTTTTCTGGCTACGGTGGTTGGCGTGATAATAATGGAAAAAATGGTCCATATAAATCTTATAAAAATGTTCAGTGGACAGAGTGTAGACTTAAATGCCTTAATCAAAAAAGCTGTTTAGGTGTGGAGTTTGGTATGCAAACTAATGGTGGAACAACATGTGAAATTCATACAGGCTCTTTAGGTGAAATTGTAAAGGGTTCAGGGCAAGCGACTGTATGGACAAATTATGCAATAGCGAAATAGATAAAATATAAGATTTTAATCTATTCTATATAAATTACTGCTTTTTTGATAAAAGTAGTAATCTTGTTATTTATAATAAATTTAGCGACAATTACGGTAACGGTGTTTATCTAATAACCAACTTTGTTCTGATTGAATTAAATCAAAGGTATCTCGTGAACAAACCTTTTTTCCATTCTTCATTTTATACTGCAAACGTACTGTAATACTTTTTCCTTTTACACTGACGACTCTTTCCAAAAACACACTATCTACGTTTTTTGACCACCAGTTAATATATTTTTTTAGACTATGTTTGGACTGAAAACGACTTGATAACATTGCCCATGTTTGTTCATAAGGGACACTTTTTAGATCACGGTAATAACGTCGAATAAAATTACTTTTGCTTTCACGTTTAACCTCAATATCGGGTGTATCTATATTGCTTGATTGACTAATTTCGCTATTATCATTACTGACTTTAGTCTGATTAGAATTTTCATTTTTGTTACTATTGTAACTACCAACGGTTGTTTTAGTTTGATCAGAATCTGTATTTTTATCACTACTAACTTCAATTTTAGGACGGCTAGTGTGATGGTTATTATTGGTATTTATACTCTTGTTGGTGCGTATTTTACCATTATCTGGCTCAATAATTTCAATATTGGAGCTGATACTTTCATCATCAAATGGATCGCGGACATCTGCTTCTATTATATTGCTTGAGTCCAGCATAGGAGGAGGACTAAACGTTGATAAATTTTGAGCTTGTTGTGTATAGCTTTGATCTGTATTTTCACCCCACCAATAATCCCGTAAAAGATATAAATTGGCAAGACCCACTACGACCCCAATAATAATGATAAGTGAAATAAAAACTTTAGTGGACATGCTTTTTGCCT
>WFRR01000067.1 GCA_015486375.1 Thiotrichaceae bacterium | reverse complement strand
ACTACGACCCGTTTAGAACAACTCACTAAAATTCGCCATGATCATATTGGCAATACGCTACATTATTTGTCCAAACGTAATATTATTAAATGGCGTAAAGGCGGACAATATAACAACTATTTATCCATTAACTACGACTTCGCCTCATGGGGTGAACGCAACCCTAATAAGCAAAATCCTAATAATGATCCCACCATATTACTGCCTGATTACTATATAAAAACACCGATTGATCAAGGTCTCTGTTTTGATGATGATCCAGAAGACGAAGTAATCACACAACCTCAACAAGAAATTAGCACAGAAAACTTAAATACTTCAGCAGCAGAAAATGTTCAATATTTAGATAAAGATTCTGTGATTCAAGTTGTTTCTGAAATCATTGATGAACAATTTACACAGATAAAACAGTTGTTTAAACAAAAAAATCAAATAGAAGCTCAAACTAATAATCAAGCTGAAAGTCGAAGTGATACAGTAGAAAACGCTTCTATTGAATCGATGACAGATAAAACTGATCAACAGGAATGTCCTATTGAAGCAAAACAATGTGAAACAACCATTGAGCAAGCTGAAGTCATGAAAGATATTCAATTAGAGCAACAAGAATATGAGATTAGAGCTTATCAAAAGGAAATTGAAGCACTCAAACAACAGTCTAAGCAAGAAATCACAGACTTAAAACAACAATCTAAACAGGAAATAACAGAGATTCAACAACAGTCTGAACAAGAGGTCATGGATTTAAAGCAGCAGTCCAAGCAAGAAATTACTGAGCTAAAACAGCACTCTGAACAAATAGAGTTAGAGAATAGTCGTTTGCATAAAAAGCAAATTGAAACGCACATTCAGAATCAAACGCCTGAACATTCTATTCGTGAACGTTATTTGTTACAAAATACCGCAGAGATTCAAAATATAGAGACAATGGATTACCCTCTACAACTGTCTGAAAATGATTGTATCCGTGCTAAAAGTGTGGTTATAAAGTCACCCGAAAAAGCGCAGGATATTCTAGATTTACTCGCAATACGCCTGAATCAAACCCAACCTGTGTTGAATAATCCCATTGCTTATTTAGCCCGTTTAGTCCAAAAAGAACACAGTAATGAACTCGACTTGAGTGCCTTACAAACCTTCGTTAGACCTCAAGTCATCCAACGTAATTTACAAGAGCTAATCAATCGTCATAATAGTGATTATGGACAATACGTAGCCTATGGTGAAGCGGTTGAAAGCTATGATTTACACATTGATGACCCTGATAATATCGCTGAACTGAAACGTATTGAGAATAAATACATCGAAAGCTTTGATACCGCACAAGATTCTTATAATGCGCTTAAAGACTATATTGCTGAATTCCAGCTTGATGACAGTATCTTAAAACAACTGGATTCTCGTAACTCTTACAACTCTTACAACTCTTACACTAAAAAAAGGTAAATAGGGATGAAGAAACTCCCGATCAGTATCAGTAATTTACCTGAAATGATTAATGATAATTTTATTTACGTTGATAAAACATCTTATATCAAACAGTTAGTTGATGGTAATAAATACTGTTTCTTATCACGCCCCCGTCACTTTGGTAAATCATTATTAGTCAATACCTTATATCATCTATTTTCTGCTAATGAGAAGCTCTTTCGTCACTTATATATCCATCCACATTGGGACTGGTCGATTCAATACCCTGTATTAAAATTTGATTTGTCCAAAGAAACGCATAAAACACCTGAAGGGTTAGACCAATACCTTTTAAAACAGTTAAAATTCAACCAGCAACGCTTGAAATTAGAATGCAAAGATAATAATAATGTTTCATTTTATTTTAATGAACTTATCCGAAAAGCCAAAGAAAAATACCAACAACGGGTGGTGATTTTAATTGATGAATATGATGCACCTTTATTAGACAATATTAATCAGACAGCAATAGGTAAAGAAATTCGTAGCAATTTGCAAAGTTTTTATAGTGTGATTAAAGGTGAAGATGCTAATTTAAAATTTGTATTATTAACGGGTGTTAGCAAATTTGCGAAGGTTTCTATTTTTAGCAAGCTTAATAACCTCGATGATATTGGTATGGAAGAACGTTTTAGTGCTTTATGTGGATACACACAAAATGAATTAGAGTCATACTTCTCTGATTACTTACATAATGTTGATAAAAAAGAACTAAAATCTTGGTACAATGGCTATCATTGGCTAGGTGAATCTGTCTATAATCCTTTTAATATTTTATTTTTCTTTAAAAAAGGAAAAAAATATT
>WFRR01000066.1 GCA_015486375.1 Thiotrichaceae bacterium | reverse complement strand
ACTTCGGGAATCGATAACATCTGACTTGCAAAAGTATGACGACATTGACTAATACCCCGATAAGCCACCCCTGCTTTTTTTAGGTGAGCTTTCCAAAAAGAGTTGATGTAAGCATCGGATCGTGGATAAGGCTTTTGGGTATATCGATTCAGAAAAACTGAATGAATCGTTTCAGTGCGTATGGTTCGATTATCCATTTGTATCACGTCTATTTCCTGTTCTTCTTTCTGCATGGTAAATTGTTGTTGTGATTCCAGTGCTGCTAATGCGTCAGGTAATAATTCAACAATGCGACGGGAACGCCTCGTTTTAGTTGATTTATATTTACCTGTTACCAAGGCACGATGTATATAAAGATAACCTTCCTTTAGGTTTACATCTTCCCATGCCAGTGCTAATGCTTCTGAAGGTCTAGGTCCCGTCCACAACATAAATTGAGCCATATTTCTTGCAGCAAGGTCATGAGTTGGGGTTGTACAAATTCTCTCAATTTCTTGCAATGTAAAAGGATTTGGGTCTGAGATATTATTTTTTCCTATTTCCAACCATTTAGCAGGATTATCACGAATCAACCCTTGTCGAATACAGACGTTTAAAATGGAAGCAAGGATATTAATAATATCTCGGATGCTCTTGGTGCTTAGATGGTGTAGATGTTGATTTTTCCATTGTAGTAACCGACTATAATCAATTTTGACTGGATGAAGTTCACCAAAATAAGGGCGTATATGATTTTTGATTTTGCTTCTATAACTGCGACAGGTTTCATGACTCAGCAAGATACTTTTTTCAGATAAAAAATGATCAATCCATGTATTAAATTGGTTTTCTAGCAAATGTTTTGATTTTGGAAAGTGACTGGCATAGTTGAATGTACCTGTTTGAATTTCTTGACAAACCATTGCCACTTTATTGCCTGCATAAGTAATATTTTCAGGCGTAGTTTTTAAATTAAGTGTTTCATAATAACGTTTACCTTGGTAAGTAAAATAAACACGAAGACTGCTCCCTCGGACATTTACGCCCGCAGGAATTTTTAATTTATTCACAATTTTATCCCCTGTTTATTTACGAAATACCCAACAACTAATGGCTTTCTTTAGTTGTGCGCTGTGGATATTTTTATTGGCGATAAAACGTTCAGAATGACGTAAATAGTTTTTTAGCTCAGCAATATCGGCTAAAGGTTGTTTAAATTCACTCGCCCGTTCGTAGTATTCATTCAGCCTGATGGCAATAAAGCCTATTTTTGTGTGATGATTTAAGGAATTTAGCGGTTGATGTAAATATAATTTATCTTCAATATACTGATAAACCTCGAAAAATTGTTCAACGATAGGGTGTTCACATTGGATATACGTTTCTCTTGTTTCAGCCAAATCCTTGATTAATAATTGTGTTTTGTGTAATTGCTCTTTACTGATGGGGACAACGTGTTGTAAGGCATAGACCATTGCCATAATTTGAGAGTGCGTTAATGTGAGACGTTGTGTGTTTATCTTGTCATTGTGTAACAGTTTTTCCTCTAATTGAGGCTGCATATCGAAATAGGTTTGCAGTATTTTTTTCTGATGGATTAAGCAATGTACCAAAAAATAACTTAAATTTTCAGCTTTAAACTGAGCAAGTCCTCTAACCGCGCTCAGTGTATGTAGTGAGTTATCACGAGCATTAAAATAGCATTGTACAATGCGTTCCAATATGGCAGGTTCAGAATCCACAGGAAAATTTTGGGCAATGACTAATGCAGCATTAAAGTCAGGTTCATAGGTTTCATTACCTTGGGTTTTCATCCCGCGCCCACGTAAACCACGACCATTATACAAATCTTTAAAATCTGACCATTCTACAGCCCCTTTATTATGATGCTTATCTTGACTATTATCCCCTTCAATTAAGACCACAGGTAAATTGGATATTTGTCCCATTGCCCGTGCCATAAATGCAGTTGTACCTTTGCTACTTCTAGGATTGATCCCTTCATAGCCTTCTCGACCAAAAAGCTGCCAAAGAAAACTAATTAAGGTGGTTTTGCCTGTACCGGGATCACCGACTAATTCTAGAAAAGGATAACTGGCGTGTTTAGCGCGAATTTGTTGAACAAACAATGATCCCACAAAAAAAGCCAGTGCAATAATGGCTTTATGTCCCCATGCTTGTACGATTAATGGAAACCAATCATCTTTGTAACAACTGGCATCCAAGTTACAGTGAATATTGACAGTGTGATAAAGTGATTTAATCGATACTTTAGGGGTCTGAATAAAATCTTCTTGGTTAATTTTAAAGACTTGATCATCTTTTACGGCAAAGTGGGGATAAACATAAATATCATATTTCTTCTCATAGCCCACATACGGTACAGTTTCAACTTCATTAATATGACTCATCCATTGATCCAATAAGTGTTCATGATGATTTTTCGTGCCTTTGAAAATTGCCCCCGATGCCATACTTAACATACGTTTTCTAAAATCGTTGGTGGTCGCCAATTGTGTGCCTGTCATGGTGTTTTTCGTGGTACGTCCATCAGGGAAGGTGATCCGAATAAAATAGAATAATTCATCGGTGATGGGATTTTGCTGGGTGTAAAGAAATTCAGGCACACAGTTAGCAATCATGCTTAAAGAGCGACTGGCTCTTAATGCCTTTTCTTTCAATTGATCCATTGTTGAAGCATCAAATTCCATATTTTCAGCTAAATCTGTCTGCGTCTGTTGCTGTAATTCTTTGAGATGCTCTTCATATTTCTGTGTTTTTAGATCAAATCCATAGAGTTTTTTCTTAAAAGGGAAGGTAAATAATGCCCATCCTTCATGGTGATAGGTCAGCAAGGCACGGTCGATGGCTGTTTTTGCGATTAAACAAGCTCCCCAATAGTGATAATCCCGCATTTTCAGGGCATTAATCTTTTTCAGTCGATGCAAGTCATTCCAATCAACTTTTTTATCACCATTACTTGGCATGGCACACGTCACAGATTGCTTTTGTTTTCTGAGCGTATTGATATGCTTGAGGTTAAATTTTTGTCCTGCTTTGTCATTGTCTAAGGCATAGACCCATTGGATATGATGGTGTTGATGTTGCTTGATGAGTTGTTCAGGGAAATTTCCACAGGTCAGTGCGGCGACTGCCTTGTAATCATTCACCCAAAGACTTAAGCAATCTAAAATACCTTCGGTGATATAGATGGTATCACCGCGTAATATCTGCATATCATCAGGTTGCCAATATTGACCTGCGTATAATGTGCCATCGGTGTGGCGTTTACCGCCAAAATTAGCCTTGCGTGCTAATGTTGCTTCCCCATCAATGACTCTTTCCCAATAAGTGGTTTTTTCTACATTAAGAAAAAAACGAAGGGAAGCATGATATTCACCTGTTGCTGGATTATGTATTGTGGCTTGTTGATAAAGCCCTTTGACTTTATCGAGGGGTAAACCGCGAATTAACTGCATATAAGCATCGGCAGTTGCCTGCTTATTTTCGAGGCTAGGTGGATAGCGTTTGGATAAGTCTTGCCATAACTCTGGATAAAGTGTTTTAGCTGTAACTTCATAAGCGCATTTTGATTTGCGATTGCATTGAATATGCCAAGGGTTTTCTTTCCATGTCCAAAATGTTTTTTTATGACACTGAGGACAAACACCCCGCTCTAAATAGTTTCCTGTGACTTTCATTGCATAATCTACGATTAAATGCGACTGAATTTCTGGAATTAAATCAAACCGCTGAGTTTCTATACCTTGATGATTCATGCCACTTCTCCTAGAAATTGAGTGATTTCTTTTTCATCAATAAAATAACCTAGTGCGCGAAGCGTTTCGGTATCTTCAGCGGTTTTTATCAACATATCGCCTTTACCTAAGAGTTTTTCCGCCCCTTTTTGATCTAAAATAATTCGGCTATTGATTGCACTATCAACACTGAGTGCAATGCGGCTGGGTATATTGGCTTTGATTAACCCTGTCATCACTTCTTTATCAGGGCGTTGCGTGGCTAAAATTAAATGGATACCTGCGGCACGGGCTTTTTGGGCGATTCTTGCAATCAGTGTTTCAACCTCCTTGCCGTATTGCAAAATCAAGTCGGCCATTTCATCAATGACACACACGATTAAGGGCAGTTTCTGACACTTTTTTGTAGCGGAATGTAAGCATTTATCCGCTATTTCTGTGTTGAATAATGGATTAATTTTACGAGTATTAACCTGATTATTATAGCTTTTTATATTTCTAACATTTAAATTTGATAAAAGTGCATAGCGATATTCCATCTCATTCACTAAGACCGTTAATGTTTCTTTTGCCTTGTCCATCTTCGTAATCACAGGACATGATAAATAGGGACTATTTTTATAAATTGATAATTCCAGCATCTTGGGATCAATCATGACAAATTGCAGTTCAGCGGATTTATTGTGTGTCATCAAACTGATAATCATGGCATGTACTTGTACGGATTTTCCTGATCCTGTTGTCCCTGCAATCACAATGTGCGGAAATTGAAACAGTTCTCTATAAACCGTATTGCCATAAATATCTTGTCCTAATGGAATAGCCGTTTTTGCTTGTGCTTGAAATTCAGCCGTTTTTAATACATCACGTAGATAAAGGGTTTCAACCTCAATACGTTTGGGAACTTCAATGTGCGATATGCTGGGTTTTCCTTCGATACTGGGGATAATATTAATCTGCTTTGTGCCAAGACTACGCTCCATATTTTTGACCTGTTTTTCTAAATCAGCAATATTGAAACGGGGTGAGGTTTGCACAATATAAACGGTGGTGCGTAGTCCATTAATAAGGTCAACTACACTGATCATATTATTTATTTTATTGAGGTCACGCGCATTCAAGAGGGATTGCATGGTGGCAATCGCCTCACGATCTGTATGACTTAATTGGATTGTTTGTGTGGCTGTATTGTTAAGGGTATCAATATCCTGTGAAAACGATTGAGGTATCTTTGTGTGATTTGCAGCGGAAGGTAGATCATAAACAGGGCGGTGATGCAGTGGGATCAGTAACTGTTTTAGCTGCAATGCCAGCTTAAAGAAAGGGTTTCCCATTGGGATGGTCGAGGCTAAAAAAAGCTGCCCATACAATAAAACCACCACATCTTCTGGAATGTGCATTTTAAACAAGGTATCGACCATCTGATAGCCAATCAGTCCACCTGAATTATTAATAATGGCATAGATCGGGAGGCTAAACAGTGTGGTTACAACGCACATACCGAAGGCGATTTTGATTGGAACATGGGTGCGAGCTAACCAAATAGCCGTGGCAGTCATGCTATAAAGTAAGCTATAGATACCACTCATTCCAAGTAAATAATAAGCATTGCTATCTTTTATAGCATGATGAATCAATGGCGTAATATTCAGTAACAATACGGTTGCAGCAACCATAATACTTATATTCGTTAACCACGCTTTTTTGACCTTAATGCTTCCAAAAGCAGAGTAACTTTTAGTGGTATCAATCAGACTTTGGATAGGCGGTTTAAGTGATTTTAATGAATATTTTTTCATGCTAAATCGTATAGGATTTTTAAGCTTATTTTTCGATTTCTGTCTCTTATTCTTATGCTGGCTAAGATCACCATGACGAGCATTTTGAAGCTGTAGTTCTAATTCTTCGGCAGCATACCAAACATATTGAATGCCTTTGGTTCGTTGGCAAGTGATGGCTTTCATAAAACCGTTATCCGCCAAGATTTTTTTACTTTCTTGGATATAGACTTTCTTCATATCCTTGCCGTATTGTGCTTTTAATTTGGCATGAGTCTTACCAATCGGGAGGGATTCACCCATATTCTGAAGGCAAAAAACACAACAGCGTCGATGTGATTCGGTGATATGAATACCACTAACTTCAAAATTAACAATACGATCAACATCTTTCATCGTGATATGGCGATAATTGGTATAAATTGATAAATCTGATGATTTTTTGGCTGTTTTTAAAGCAAAATCATTATCTAGATGAAGATTTTGCGAATAATTCCCTAATTGTCTCTCCATTGTCTGGTATTGATTCACTGCGCCTAAACTTGAAAATCGTGTTATTAGTGTGAGAGGAACATGCAGAATATGGCTGATAATATTGCGTGGTTTTTGACTTAAACCCATCTTGCTGCTCCTGTAGGCGTGTTTACAGATTTTTCAGAACGAATCGATTTTTTAGACTGCTGTTTTAAGCGATACTGTTCAGGATCTTGTTCATTCAAAGCATGAATACCGAGTTGCTTAGCTTCTGCTTCTATATGCGAAAATTGGTATATTTTGGGGGTTTTATAACGTTTATTGATCAACAAATAGCCCAAACGTAAACCTGCCAAAGCCACATCTTCACCATCGGCATAGAGATAACTACTACTGTTTGAAAAGCGGGACGGTTGAACCCCTTTATAATGCTCAATATCGTCAACATTCGTGAAGGTAAGATGTTTAGATTTTAGAAAATCACTTAACCATTTTTGAGTCATTTTACTGCCTTCCTGCTCTTTGGTAGGGGCTTCAACACCATAAATAAGCAGAGGGGTTTTATTGCCTTTTTGGAGAATATAAATTAGTTTTCCTGATTCAATCCGCGCTAATAGGCAACTTTGTTTACCTTTATTGCTGCGATAAACCGCAGCACTCATAAAGACAATCGTTTGAACCGCCAATAAAGTGATGCAACCTGCTTGACTATTAACATCGCTCACCCATGCTAATACGCTACCGATACTGGTAGAAATCGCTAAAGCACGATAAGAAGAATAAATTGATAAGGGTGTCTTCATGATTGCTGCCCCTTATTGAATTTTTTAAGCACAAAAAATAGCGCAAACACGGTGATGAGTCCGAACCCAATTACTTCTGGATTCGCTTTGATAAATAGCATGAGTTCATTGATGATAAAAGCGACTAATGCCAGTGTAGAAATACCCAAGAATAAAACCGTGCTAATATCAGCATCGGCATGACTATCAGGGTTCGATTTAAACGTACTTTCTGCACTAATAGCATTCTTTGTTCTTTTAACCTCACGCCTTTCATTTTGGCTTGTGCCTTGTAACCATTGCATCGCCTCTTTTTCAACGGCGTTTAATTTATCTTCCTGAGCCTGTATACAGACATTTAAATATTGCATTTGCTGGGATAATTGCTGTTGTAGACGTTGATTTTCATCAATGAGAGAGCCATATTGCTGCTCAGGAGTACGGATAATTTCAGGCGACGCTTCAATATGAATCGTTTGATAAGGAGAATGAGGTTGAGGTTGATTGACTAATGCTTGCTGTTTAGCCTGTATTTGATTGCGTTGTTGATACAAATCAACTAATGCTTGCTGTTCTTTCATAATATTATCTCGATGATACAAAATAAATCATCGGAAACAGGGCGATATACAAGAATATGTTGTACTCTTGTGTCAGGGTTTATCTTTGTATTTGCCCGTGCTGCCGAAGGTTTTTTAAGGTCTTTTCGGTGGCTGGGGAAATACCATATTTGGTAGTTTGGTATTTCCCCCTCCTTGTTTATCTACTATTATTTTTTATGTTTTCTCCTCCCATGATTTAACACGTTTGGTTAATGCAACAAGGTCAATTAATGTTGCCTGTTGCTTAGTTTTTTTCTTTAAAATGGGATAAGTGCCGTCATGAGTGCGTTTAGAAACAAAGGATTGGCTTAATCCTGTTGACTCTGCAAAGCGGCTGACGGTCATAAAGGGAACATTGAATACGATGTTCATCTGCTGTAATATCCTTGACATTGTTTATATAGGTCTGTATATGGGTGTCCAAATTTGGACTGTCCTAACTTTAACGCTAAGGTTTTATCTTGTCAACAGAGTTTGGTGGAAAAATTTCACAAATTAAGAGTGTAGAAAAGTTAACTCGTCCAGAGTTTTGTGAAATTGTGGGCGTTGCACAATCTACCATGAGGAAGCTAGATGCCCCATCAGCAAGAAGCATTCCTAAGTATGATATTGTTCAAAAAATATGTAAATCTTTTCCACAATACACACTGTGGCTAATGACCGATATGGTCAATCCTGAAGGTGGGCAAATCAGTCCTGAAATTAAAAAATTACAACAAAATTAATAACTTGTATATAATATTCTTATGTTAAAGTTAAATATTTATAATTATCATTTATATATTTTATGAGTTCTTCTAAAGCTTAGAAAAATGGATGAAATCACAATTACCACGCATCACTGAAAATTTTGGCATTAATATTGAACGGCTAGTCATATGTATATACTCCAATTTACCTGAATTATTTTTAAGAAATGTATAAATATCAACAGTTTTTCCTGAAGATATAACAAGGAAAGATATAATATTTTTATCGTAACTTAACATTAGTACATCAGCTCCTTCTTCAACAGATGAGATAATCCTTCTATAGGTATCTACGAAAACTATATCGTATTTATTTTTACCTATTTTAGATAGCTGAACTATTCCATTTTTAATCCCATCATCTTTCCAGCCCGACGTTTCTGTTGTTGTTATTCCTAACTCAGGATAATAGGCTCTCCCAGTTGGTTGTGAACAAGAAGCAATCTTAATATTTGATAATAGATCGATAGCTGGTAATACGTTACCAAATAATAAAAGCCCAATAGTCAATATATATTTCATTTTTTATTCTTCTAATATATTTATCACTTTCCTAATGTCGCATATACTTGCATCAAACTCACCTCAGTTAGCAATAGCGCATATACAAAAACTAAGGCAAGTTCGGCTATAGATTAAAAGAAGTGACCAAACAAATTTTTCTTAACTATCCAGTCTAACCTCTTTTCCTTTATATTCTTGCACTTTTTTAGCTAATTCATCTAATTCAGATTTAAGAATTTTTGTTCTCCTTGTACTATCTCTTCTTATTTTAACTTCCTCTTCCATTTTCATCACTATATCCGACATTGATAAAACTTCATCCATTACTACTTTAAATAATGGTAATGGTAACTGCTCTTCCTTCAACATATTAACTTTATGGTTTAACTCCTTGGTTGGTAAACTTGAATTAATTCCTTTCATTCTTTTATCCTCACTAAGTAAGCTAAAAGATTAAAATAAGTGTGAAATGAACTCAATGGTAAATCCAATGGAAGGTATAGATCTTGGGATAGCTTAATTTACTCTTAATCGAAATAATAAACGACATCTATTTATTCCATAAATATTAATTTTCTAATTTGTTTTTTTATACAACAATATTTGAAGCAAACAACCTAAAAAAATTCAATTCTGGTTTGGGGTGCGGGAAATGCCTAAGTTTCCTAAGTTTTGCACTTTTTAGCTATAAAACATTGAAAAATAAGAATACTTTCCTTAGTCTACGACCCTAAGTTTACTCTAATAAATTAGGGTAAATTTATAAGTGATTGAAATATAAAGATAAAATCAATAAGAAAAATTAGCGTAAATTATAAGCAAAACTTAGAGTAACCTTAGGGAAAAATTAGGGTGCTAGACTAAGGTTTTTTAGAAAAAAATAATAGTTAAAACAATATGTTATAATTTAAAAACCCAAAACTTAGGAAACTTAGGCATTTCCCCCAGTAGAGACCGACTAAATTATTTCTCGGATTTTCTGCCTATATTGACCTATTTTTGTATAAAAATAGAACAAATTCATTCACTTTTTTCTAAAACGCAGCACTTTATACTGCGTATATACATTAATACGCAGAAACGCCTAATTTTGCTAATTTCCTAGTCCTATTTTCTAAATTAAGCAGACAAACAGATACCACATCGAATTATTGGAAGCTGGCTGGCTTCGTAGTCTTTCTATTATTTTGGTTACGTCATGGAAGTGTTAAATTAAGTTCTTCGATACTCCAATAATACTTATTGTCCCTCTTATTATTATCTATTCATTTCCTCAAATTCCTTATTTTTATACAAAATTATTTGCAGCTAAAAAACCGTTTTTGGTTTGGGGTGCGGGAAATGCCTAATTTTCCTAATTTTTGCCTTTTTAGGGTATAAATAATTGAAAAATAACAATAAAAACATTAGTCTACTACCCTAATTTTACTCTAATAAATTAGGGTAAAATTATAAGTGATTGAAATTTAAAGATAAAATCAACAAGAAAAATTAGCGTAAATTGTGAGCAAAAATTAGAGTAACATTAGGGAAAAATTAGGGTGTTAGACTAATGTTTTTTCTATAAAAAGAACAATAAAAACAGTATGTTATAACTTTAAAAACCAAAAATTAGGCAAATTAGGCATTTCCCCCACTAGAGACCAACTAAATTATTTCTCGGATTTTCTGCCTATATTGACCTGTTTTTGTATAAAAATACAACAAGTTCATTCACTTTTTTCTAAAACGCAGCACTTTATACCGCGTATACACATCAATACGCAGAAACGCCTAATTTTGCTAATTTCCTAGCTCTATTTTCTAAATTAAATGGGCAAACAGATGCCACATCGAATTATTGGAATCGGTGGAGTGGCTTGATTATTAAGATATGGGACAATTGGGTAGTTTTTCTAAGCAGATTGGCTTATTTTAGTATATAAATTAAGCAAATAAGGGGCAAGATATGGAACAGAATGGAACGGGAAGTTTGATTTTTATACAGAAAAATACGGGTTAAAAATAATTGGTAATTTTTAAGTGATTGTTTTGTGAGGATATTTTTGAAGCTAAAAAAGAGGGAAAACTAAACTTGGTGCCGAGGGAGGGACTTGAACCCTCACTCCGTTTCCAGAACTGGATTTTGAATCCAACGCGTCTACCGATTCCGCCACCCCGGCAAGAGTGTTTGAGCGAGGTATTTTACTCCAGATTTTTACTTTGTCGATAATTTTTTTGAGTTTTAGCCGAATTAATCTCAAATAAACGTTTTTATAAGTGTTTTAGGTAATGTAAGCCACCTAATTGACGCATTTGTTGTTTAATCCAACGCTGTTTACGTTTTACCCGAGAGCTTGGACGCTTTAGGTTGTAATAATTAGGGGCTGGGAGAACTGAAGCCATTAAAGCGGCTTGAGAGAAATTGAGTTTGCTGGATTTCCGCTTTAATAAATAACGGCTGGCTGATTCAACCCCATAGTCACGTTTTCCAAACTGGGCAATATTGAGATAGACTTCTAATATACGTTGTTTTGACCAGACGATTTCCATTAAGACACTAATGCCTGCTTCTAGACCTTTGCGAAAATAACTACGTCCACTCCATAAAAAGAGATTTTTAGCCACTTGTTGAGTAATAGTACTTGCACCTCGTCGCTGGGTTCGGGTACTTTTTAAAGCATGGGAAATTGCAGTAAAATCTAAGCCATGATGAGTGGGAAAACGTTGATCTTCAGCAGCGATAACCGCTAATGCGGCTGATTTAGGTAAATCTTCCCATGCTAACCACTCATAACGTACCGCCCGTTGGGGTTCATTGTGATGCCATGCACTAATATTTTGTTTTAGCATAAAAGCACTGCTAGGAATCGGCACCCAACGAAACATAATGAGTAAAAATAGGATCATGCTAAAATAAGCTATACCCAGCCAAAGCAAATATTTACCTATATTTTTTGCTATTTTTCTGATTTCCATAAACTTTTATCTAAATAATTTTTCCTAAGGATAGGCAAATAACCATGCAATATGCAATCAAAATCAGTCAACTGCACAAAACCTATGATAATGACTTTATCGCACTCGATGGTATTGATTTAAGCGTAGAAGAGGGTGACTTTTTTGCACTTCTAGGCGCGAATGGGGCAGGTAAATCAACGACGATTGGCATTATTAGCTCATTAATTAATAAAACCTCCGGTAGTGTGGAGATTTTTGGGCTTGATCTTAATAAGCAACGCAATCAGGCTAAGACGATGATTGGTCTTGTTCCACAGGAATTCAATTTTAATATTTTTGAACCTGTACAAGAAATTCTGATTAATCAAGGCGGTTATTACGGTATTGCTCGTCCTGTTGCTAAACGACGCTCAGCCGCATTACTTAAGCAGTTAGGTCTATGGGAAAAACGGGCTGAAATAGCACGAAATTTATCAGGTGGAATGAAGCGTCGTTTATTAATTGCCAGAGCCTTAATTCATCAACCTAAATTATTGATTTTAGATGAGCCCACCGCAGGGGTTGATATTGAAATTCGGCGTACCATGTGGAAGTTTTTAAGCAAAATTAATGCGGAAGGGACGACGATTATTTTAACGACCCATTATCTAGAAGAAGCTGAAAAGCTATGTCGGAATATTGCTATTTTGGAACAGGGTAAAATTATTAATCATTCGTCTATGAAAAGTTTATTGCAACAGCTCTCGACAGAAACGCTGGTGTTAGATTTAAAACAGGCAATTTCTACCTTACCGAAAGATTCTCCTTATCAACTTTCGCAAAGTGATCCTTATTCTTTAGAAATACAATATGACAAATCGCATTCACTCAATGATGTGTTTAATTTCTTAACGAAACATCAGATTGAGGTATTGAGCTTACGCAATAAAACCAATCGTTTAGAAGAATTATTTCTTAATTTAATTACTAAGAATAAACAATCATAAGGAAATATCAACCATGACATGGCAACAAAACTGGATAGCATTTTCGACGATTCTCATTAAGGAAATTTTACGTTTTTTACGGATATGGAAACAAACGATTTTACCCGCCGTGATTACAACCGTCTTATATTTTATTATTTTTGGACATTTAGTTGGCTCAGCGATTGGTGATATGGATGGTGTGCCTTACCACAATTTTATTGTGCCGGGCTTAGTGATGATGACGGTGATTAGTAATTCCTATGGTAATACGGTCGCTTCATTTTTTAGTGCTAAATTTCATGGTAGCATTGAAGAAATGTTAGTGTCACCCATACCCAATAGTATTATTTTATTGGGCTTTATTGGTGGGGGGGTTGCACGGGGCTTGGTCGTCGGGGCTGCGGTGATTAGTGTGGTGTTATTGTTTACAGAAGTACCTATTATGCACCCTTGGATTACCTTCAGTATTGTCGTTTTAACCTCAATCTTATTTGCGCTAGCAGGGATCATTAATGGTATCTATGCAAGATCATTTGATGATATTTCCATTATTCCAACCTTTGTATTAACTCCGCTGACCTATTTAGGCGGCGTATTTTACTCAATCTCGATGTTATCCGAATTTTGGCAAAATCTGTCTTTATTTAATCCAATACTGTATATGGTCAATGCATTTCGTTATGGCTTATTAGGTGTTTCAGATATTGATTTAGCCTTTAGCTACTTTATTATCCTCAGTTTTATTGGAATACTATTTATGTTCACCCTATACCTATTAAAACGAGGCAAAGGGCTAAGAAACTAAGAGGTTAAATCGAGGCTAAATCACCGTATTTTTAATCATCCGATAAAAATACAGTGGTCACTTCATTAAGAAATCGCCAACCTAAATCACTGGTGGATAAACGTTGAGCGTCTTTGCTGAGAAGACCTTTATCTATTACAGCTTGCAGAGGTTGTGCAATAGCATCCAATGATAAGCCTGTGCGCTGTTCAAATAGCGTGCGTTCAACCCCTTGTTTTAAACGTAGCGCATTTAACATAAATTCAAAACTTAAATCCTGCTTTGATAGTTGTGTGGTTTGTGAACGTGGCTCACCTTGTTCACAGGCCTCCATATAACGCTGGGGTTGTTTGTATTTAAAATAACGCTCAATCGTGTTTGTTTGCAATTGGCTCACCTTGCCATGTGCGCCTGCACCAATTGCCACATAATCCCCAAACTCCCAATAATTACGATTATGAGCGCACTGTTTACCCGCTTGGGAATAGGCAGAAACTTCGTATTGCTTAAAACCTGCTTGCTGCAATATTTTAACGCCTTGATCTTGAATATCCGCAATTAGATCATCATTAGGTAAATGTGCGGGAGGGCTATGATGAAAAAAAGTATTAGGTTCAATGGTGAGTTGATACCAAGAAATATGGCTCGGTTGACACTCAATCGCTGTCTGTAAATCTTGCATTGCTTGCGCTTGAGTTTGTTGGGGTAAGGCAAACATCAAATCTAAATTGAAATTATCAAAACCTGCTTGTTTGGCAATATTGGCTGCTTCTAGGGCTTCTTGATCATTATGCACCCGTCCTAAACGACGTAAATGATCCTGATTAAAACTCTGAATACCAATGGATAAACGATTAATGCCACAATCCCGATACTGTTTAAAACGTTCTTGCTCAAATGTACTGGGATTCGCTTCTAAAGTAATTTCCATCTCGGGACGCATCGGTAACAAACGTCGTAAGGCACTCATTAAACGCTGCATTCCTGCGGCTGAAATAAGACTGGGTGTGCCACCCCCCATAAAAACAGACTCTAAACGTCGTCCCCAAATAAAAGGCAACTCGGTTTCTAAATCCCGAATCAAGGCATCAATATAGCGTTTTTCAGGTAATTCACCTTTAACAGCATGAGAGTTAAAATCACAGTAAGGACATTTTTGAATACACCACGGAAAATGGATATACAAACTAAGTGGGATAGGAGTCATTAGGTTTTATTTAAGTCCTTGTATAAATTAATAATGGCATTCGCTGCCGATTGACTCGCGTTTATCGCAAGTTGCCGATGTATTTCGGTAAAACGCTGTTGTCGATAATCTGCCTGTTTATCTTGTTCAAATAAAAGTTGCAATTGTTCAACAATATTCTCACAAGTCACCGCTTCTTGAATTAACTCAGGTACTAAGGCTTCACCTGCTAAATTATTGGGTAAGGTAAAGTACGGTGCTTTAATCATCTTAAACCCGCGAATAATTGCCGCTGTGCTTGCCGAGACTTTATACGCGGCTAACATTGGTTTTCCGACTAACATCCCTTCTAATACCGCTGTACCCGAAGCCATTAATAAGGTATCTGCGGCAGTCATCACTTGACGAGATTGTCCATCAATATAGTGAATGGCTAAGTCGGGGGCAATTTCCTGTTTAATTGCCTCAAACTGTTGCTGTATTTCTTGATTCACCATGGGCGTGACAAAATACAGCTGAGGATATTTTAACTGTATTTGCACAGCAGCTTGTAAAAACGCAGGACTGAGCCGTTTAATTTCACCCCGACGACTGCCCGGTAAAATCGCTAAAATATCTTGATCTAAGGGTAAATTAAGCGATTTTCTGGCAGCGAGTGTATCAACTTTAAATGGGATTTCATCTGCTAAGGGGTGTCCAACAAACTGGGCGTTAACTTGATGTTTTTGATAAAAATCCACTTCAAAAGGAAATAGTGTCAGCATTAAATCCAAATTGCCTTGTATTTTCTTCACCCGCTTTTCACGCCATGCCCATATTGATGGACTGACATAATGGACAGTAAGCATACCCTGTTGATGCAACTTGGCTTCTAGGGGTAAATTAAAATCAGGCGCATCAATACCAATGAATAGATCAGGGGGATTATCTATCCAGCGTTGTACTAGCTTTTTACGCATCGACAGTAATTCAAATAAACGTGATAACACCTCGGTAAAACCCATCACTGAAAGGCGTTCCATTGGATACAAACATTGACAACCCTGTGCCTGCATTTCCTTACCCGCAATGCCCTCAAATTGTGCCTTAGGATAGTCTTTTTTTAAGGCACTGATTAAACGGCTGCCGAGTAAATCACCTGAAACTTCACCCGCAATAATGGCTATTTTTTTCATTGGTTTGATTCCTTCTTTATTGACGGGCTGCACGGCGTTCAGCTAAATCTTTTCGATAAGCTGCAATCTCATCGGCATAAATGTCTTCTAGATAGCCAAAGTCATTCTCTGCTAACAAGGTTTGATACGTTGTTCCCCCAAGTTCAAGGAAGGCGAATAAGACTTGTAAATCGATTGCGGCTTGTTTTTTAGAGGGGATACTGCCATCACCGTTCTGGCAGAATGCTGCCTGTTCCTCTCTGTCTGCCTTCGCTTCACGCCGTTTCTCTTGTTGAGCCGCAAAGTAACGTTGTTCATCCCGACGCTGTTGCTTAATCAGTGCATCAATTGCGGCTTGTTCGGCTTCTGTATAGGGATAGGGGTTATCAGGATTGTATTTTGTTGCATTTTCATCCATCGGTTGTGAGATCGGTGAATAGCCCCATTGAATAGCGGGATCATCCGCATACGGATGACCTTCAGGCTTAAAGCGATCATTACGAGCTTTGGCTTTGGCTTTCGCTTTGACCTCTGCGGGGTGGATCGGGGCTTCAGGTAGATTCAGCGCACCCTCAAGGGCGGATTTAGCCAAGTAGATAAACAAACCTGATGGACTCTTTTTAATCTTGCCATTGATTTGCATATCTTTAAACACATACAACACTTCCTTTTGCTGTTGTGGATGCAGTCGTTGTAGGTGTTGACTGAGATTGGGAATATACAGTTTTAGGCTATCTGGAAATTCAATTGCAATGGGATATGTTTCAGTCTTCGATGATTCATCAATATTAATATGAGGCTTATTACGATTAGCATTGGAATCACTATTTTGATGATTTTGATTTAATGATTGATCTGCCTGATTTGAATTCTCGGCTCGCTTTACCGTCTTTAAAATAGGTTGATCCGCTCGTTTCTGGTTTTCAGTCCGTTTTTCGGCTGTTGTTTGCGATGAGTTTGATGCTGCTGTTTGAGGCTTCGGTTTTGCACTTTCTTCTGCACTCTCTTGAGGGCTTTTTTCTATTTGATGATAGTCACCCCCACAAACGACCCCCATACAGCTATCAGCGGTTAAGTTATGTTGATAGTGACTCGGTTGAAAAATAGAGGCGTTTTTTAGGCTATTTTTTGCTGCGGTGGGATTTTGACTAAGTGATTGTTTATTCAAGTTTATTATTGGTTTCAACATGTCTTTAAGATCATTTAAACTGCTCTTAAAGGTTTCACCCAGGGATCGAATCGTTTGATTTAAATCCTGATCAACACGACTGACCCCACCATCGCCGTTAGCCAT
>WFRR01000065.1 GCA_015486375.1 Thiotrichaceae bacterium | reverse complement strand
TCTACGAGCTTATTATCAGGATGATATATGTCCAGTAAACTAATTATTGCCTTGGATTTCCCCACGGCTGAGCAAGCACTTCAATTTGTAAAACCACTTTCCCCTGAACAGTGCAAACTAAAAGTTGGCTTTGAACTCTATGTTGCCGCAGGTCCCGATTTTGTTCGTCGCTTAGTTGATCAAGGTTTTGATGTTTTTCTTGATTTAAAATTTCACGATATACCCAATACTGTTGCCTCTGCCTGTCGTGCTGCGGCAAAATTAGGGGTTTGGATGATGAATGTACATGCTTTTGGTGGCGAAGCCATGTTACTTGCGGCACAAGATGCTGTGAATACGGCTACTCATGCACCCAAGTTAATTGCAGTGACCGTATTAACTTCAATGGATAAAAATCAACTAAATAGTATTGGTCTAAATATTGATCCTGCTGTTCAAGTACAACGTTTAGCACAATTGACCCAACGCTGTGGTTTGGATGGTATTGTCTGTTCTGCACAAGAGGCAAAAGGATTACGGCAGCAATTAGGACAGAATTTTCTATTAGTTACCCCTGGTATTCGCCCTCTTGGCACAGATAAGGGTGATCAAAGTCGTGTAATGACTCCCGAAAAAGCCGTATTAGCGGGGGTTAGTTATATGGTTGTGGGTCGTCCCATTACCCAAGCAGCAAACGCTCAAAAAATTATTGAACAAATATATAATTGCTAACAAATTTTTCGCAGAATGGATTAACGCTAGTAATTTTTGGCAAAAAAAATAGCGATGCCTAATATAGGTCATCGCTATCTGATTACTATTATATCGATTAGATCGGGTTAGGGTTGCTACTCGATTTATTGATATATTGATTAACGTAATCATTCCAATCACTGGGAATATTAACTTTTACCCAGTTTGCAGATTCTTCAAAGTAAGGCATTAAGCGGGAATCTTGCCATGCGACGTGTTTAGAAAAGGAGCTAGGCATTAATACTAAAACGATGGATGTAATCACCGTAATTCCTAATGCGAGTCCGAAGATTCCTCCTAACACATGATCAATTCCACCTAAACCAATTTTATCAATGCCTGTACTGATTAAACTACTAATGCTTAATCCCACTAACAATGCACTGAAAAAGAGTACCGCAAAGGCAATCCCCCGGCGCATTAACTCGCTATCTCTAGCAAAAGGTAACTCAGGTGCAAGTACCTCGGCATATACAACAGCTAATGCAAAAGCGATAAGCAATGCTGCCAATGTAAAAAACTCTTTAAAAAACCCCATCACCAGTCCCACTATCATCGATAGAAGGAGTAGTGAAATCATACTGATATCTAAAATATCTGCTGTCATTTATTTTCAACCACTAAACTACTCTGAACATTGGTATTTTTCAAGTACCTACGCTTCATTCTAGTTTGAATATTAGCAGCTTCGTCCTTTTCCTGATAAGCACCGATTCTAACGCGATACAGTGTCTCATTACCCTTAGTAATTGTCATAATATAAGAAGGATAACCCTCTGCATTCATTAGCTTTTGCAACTGATTAGCTTTAAGTTCTTGAGCTGTAGTCAGTAGTTGAATTGAATAGCCTTCTGTAGGAAGAGCTTCAGAACCGCCTGTTGGAATAACAGTGACTTCTTTAGGCTCAGCAGGCTTTTCCTTTTTAACTTCTTTGGCTTTATCTGAATATTTAGGTAACTTCTTTTCATTGACCAATTTAGCCTGTGATTTTTCACTGGCTTTATGATCACTCGAACTGACTTTATCTTTATTATCTATCTTAACCACATCGGCTTTTTTCAAAGCTTCTTTTTTGCTCTTTTCTTCAGAGTTTTGAGAGGAGCTTACTGTTCTTGGTGCAGCGACTTCAACTTTTTTCTTTTCAGCAGGTTTTTCAGGTTCACTACCATAATCATTGGTAATGGCTTTAGCACCTTGCAGAGGTTTAGTCTCTTGCAAAGGTGGCATAACACTTAAATCAGTTTTATCTGCTGGATTAGTCGTATTAAAGTTTGGATTAATCGAGTTTGAACCATCATTACCAGGGAAAGCTAAAATAGGTGATGAGGGAAGAGTGACATCCTGTATTCCAGCATTATTAGGGGTGTTTTCATTTTTACCTTTTAATAAGTACGCGAGTACCAGTGCAGCAACCAGTACAAGGACAATTGCACCGATCATTCTTCTTGTGGTTGTTTTATCCATTGCCATAATTATTTCCTTTTAATTTATATACTTATAAGCACTATTTAGTTATCAGTTTAAGGAAGCTGATAAGATTCCAGATACTACCAGAAAAGAGCCAAATATGACGACTCGATCCAAGGGAGCAGAGTTTGACTTAACACAACTGAAGATATGCTTAAAATCTTTATAGCCTGTAAAAGAATTTTTTATACCTAATTCTTCCAGTTTGGATTTTAAGTCTTCGACGGGAGTTGCACGAGGGTCGTCTAAATGGATTAAATGCCATTCATCTATGACATCGCGCATACTTAGCATAACCGCATCTATATCTTTATCGCAGAGTATAGAAAAGATCGCCCGAGTTTTAGCCTTTATTTTATTTTTTTGCAAATATCGTGCTAATTGCGCCGCTGCTTGTGGATTATGTGCCACATCTAACAAAATTTCTGGCTGATTTGTTAACTTTTGTAACCGACCTTGTAGTTGTACATTCTGTAAACCTTGAACAATACTCGATTGGCTCAGCTGAAATTTGGATGATTTAAATTTCTTTATTGCAGTGCTTTCAGTTTGTATTGTAGTACAAGAAAGCTGTAATAAACCTGCAATAACGAGGGCAGCATTTTGTAATTGATATTCACCACACAAAGCAGGCAAAGGTAAATTGACATAGCTATGTTGTGAACTTGACCAATGCCAAGCTGTTTCATCCACTTGATAGTGATAGTCCTGACCATATTGATATAGGTCTGCACCACACTGTTGCGCGGTCAATGCAATTGAGTTAGGAGGACTGAGTTCACCACAGATAACAGGATGCTGAGAACGCATAATTCCTGCTTTCTCTATACCGATTACTTCACGATCATTGCCCAACCAATCGGTATGATCAATATCAATGGTGGTAATTAAAGCTAAGTCTGCATCCCAAATATTGACAGCATCCAGTCGCCCACCTAAACCCACTTCTAAAATAGCAAATTCTACTTTTTGTTCAAAAAAGTAGAGCATTGCCGCTAATGTGCCAAATTCAAATGCGGTTAAACTAATTTCGGCACGGGCTTGATCAATTTCTTCAAATGCCTGACAAATATCAGCATCAGAGGCAGTGATACCTGCAACCGCAATACGTTCATTATAGTGGGTAATATGCGGGGTGGTATAAAACCCCGTTCGATAAGACTCCGCCGTTAATATAGCATGTAAAAACGCTACCGTTGAGCCTTTACCATTTGTGCCTGATACGGTAATAACAGGAAAGGTTGGCTTTAAAATATTGAGTCGTTCAGCAACAATCCGAACTCGCTCTAAGCCTAAATCAATTTTGGAAAAATGCAGTGTGTCCTGCCAACTTAACCATTCACTCAGCGTTCGCATCGTGCAATGTCGTCGGGCGTGATTTGTGTTGTAACATCGCGAGTAAGTCCGATACGGAAGCCCGTAAATCATCACGGTTCACTATCATATCAATCGCTCCTTTTTCTAATAAAAACTCACTACGCTGAAAACCTTCAGGTAAGGTTTCTCGTACTGTTTGTTCGATCACTCTAGGACCTGCAAAACCAATTAATGCCCGAGGTTCAGCAATCTGTACATCCCCTAACATCGCAAAGCTAGCTGAAACACCACCCATCGTCGGATCGGTTAAAATAGAAATATAAGGCAAACCTGCATCGGCTAAGTGAGTTAATGCCGCAGAGGTTTTTGCCATTTGCATTAATGAAAATAGTGCTTCCTGCATCCGTGCGCCGCCACTGGCAGAAAAGCAAATAAAGGGGGTTTTATCTTGAATGGCACGATCAACTCCACGTACAAAACGCTCACCTACGACTGACCCCATTGAACCACCCATAAAACGAAAATCAAATGCAGCAACGACAACAGGGACTTCGTGTACAGCACCACGCATAACAATCAGAGCATCTTTTTCACCCGTATTTTTTTGAGCAATGGCAATACGGTCTTTATAGGGTTTTTGATCTTTAAATTTTAAAATATCAATGGGGGCAATATTTTCGCCTATTTCTTCACGTTCACCTGCATCTAAGAAAATATCTAAACGTTTACGTCCACCGATACGCATATGATGATTACATTTAGGACACACATCTTTATTACGTTCTAATTCTGCGCGATATAACACGGATTTACAGGCAGGGCATTTATGCCATAAGCCTTCTGGAATTGCCTTTTTTTCTGTGCTTTCTTCCGTACGAATTTTGGACGGTAATAATTTTTCAAACCAACTCATTGTTCAATCCTTATCGATTAGGAATCCATTGCTGAACGCATGGATGATAGTAATTCTGAAATATTGGACATAATTTTTTCATCATCACCTGCCTGATTATCAGGATAGGCTTCAATCATTCTTACCAATACACTTCCCACCACAACTGCATCCGCTAGTTTTGCAACATTCGCGGCTGTTTCAGCATCTTTTACTCCAAAACCAACCCCTATCGGTAAGGTACTAATGGTACGAATTTCATCTAAACGTTTAGCAACAGCCTTTACATCTAAATTATTTGCACCTGTTACTCCTTTGAGTGAAACATAATAAACAAAGCCACTGCCTGCTTCACAGACAATACGCATACGTTCTGGAGTCGTTGTCGGGGCAAGTAAATAGATCGTATCTAAATCATGCTGTTTAAAGATCGGTAAAATATCGGTACTTTCTTCAGGCGGTAAATCGACAATCAGGGCAGCATCCACACCTGCTTGACTAGCAGATTCTGCAAAATTTTGATAACCCATTACTTCAATAGGATTCAGATAACCCATTAAAACGACTGGTGTCATTTGATCCTTTTGACGAAAATCTGCCACCATTGTAATGACATCACGTAAACTCACATTGTGAACTAAGGCTCGTTCGCAGGCGAGCTGAATAGTGGGCCCATCTGCCATTGGATCAGAAAAGGGGATACCTAATTCAATAATATCAGCACCCGCAGCAACCATGCGGTGCATTAAAGGTACAGTTAAACTAGGATGGGAATCTCCCGCAGTGACATAAGGTACTAGGGCTGTTTTTTGTTGAGCTTTTAATGCTTTAAAACAAGCAGCAATACGACTCATAATGTAATTCCTTCTAATGCTGCCACGGTATTAATATCCTTATCACCCCGTCCTGATAAATTCACAATAATATTCTTATCTTTGGATAAAGTTGGTGCAAGCTTCATCGCGTAAGCCAAAGCATGACTACTTTCCAGTGCTGGAATAATCCCTTCAATACGGGTTAGGGCATGAAAGGCTGTCATCGCTTCTTTATCATCCACGGCGACATAATCAACCCGACCAATATCTTTTAACCATGAATGCTCAGGTCCAACGCCAGGATAATCTAAGCCTGCTGAAACAGAATGGGTTTCAATAATTTGACCATTCGGATCATTCATTAAATAAGTTCGATTTCCATGTAATACCCCTGGTTTACCCATACATAAGGGCGCGGCATGATTACCTGTTTCTAAACCCTCACCTGCAGCTTCAACACCATAAATTTTTACAGGCTCATCGCCTAAAAATTCATGGAATAAACCAATCGCATTTGAACCCCCTCCGACACAAGCAACTAATGCATCAGGTAAACAGCCTGCTTGTTGTTGTATTTGTTCACGGGCTTCTCGTCCGATAATAGTTTGAAAATCTCTGACCATTTCAGGATAAGGGGCAGGACCTGCAACTGTACCGAGGACATAGAAAGTATCATCAACATTGGTAACCCAGTCACGCATAGCTTCGTTGAGGGCATCTTTGAGCGTCTTTGAACCTGAACTCACAGGGCGAACTTCCGCCCCGAGTAACTTCATTCGATATACATTAGGAGCTTGGCGTTTAACATCCACTTCCCCCATATAGACTACACATTCCAAACCGAGACGGGCTGCGATAGTTGCGGTAGCAACCCCATGTTGACCCGCGCCTGTTTCAGCAATAATACGTTTTTTATTCATGTATTTAGCCAGCAATGCCTGACCAATCGTATTATTGATTTTATGGGCACCTGTATGATTAAGGTCTTCACGCTTTAAGTAGATATTTGCGCCCCCTAATTCACGGGACCAACGCTCAGCAAGATATAAAGGGCTGGGTCGTCCAACATAATGACGTAAGTCATTATCATATTCTGCTTGAAACTCAGCATTATTTTTTAACTCTGAATACGCTTTATCTAATGCTTCAATCGCCTCCATTAGGGTTTCTGCCACGAAACGACCACCATGAATTCCAAAATGACCTGCGGCATCAGGCATAGAATTCCAATCAAAATCACTAAATTGCACGACTTACCTCTTGCATAAACTGCTTCACTTTTTGTTTGTCTTTTTTACCAGCTGAAGATTCTACACCACTACTGACATCAACCGCATAAACATTTGTCGTTGTTATCGCCGTGGCAATATTTTCAGGTCGAAGTCCACCCGCTAAAATAATAGGTTTATGATACTGCTGTGGGATTTTTGTCCAATCAAATGTCTTTCCAGTTCCTCCGACCGTATCAGGCGCATGACTATCAACCAAAAAACCTTTTGCTTCGGGATATTGATCCGCATAAGCTGCAAAGTTCGTTAATCCCTGCATGGGTACTGCTTTAATATAAGGACGTGAAAAATTTGCACAATAACTGGCAGATTCTGCCCCATGAAATTGCAATAAGTCTATAGGCACAGCGTCTAAGACCTGATTAACTTCATCTTCGGAAGCATTAACAAATAAACCCACAACACTAATAAAGGGTGAGATTACTGTACAAATATCGATGGCTTGTTGAACGCTAACATAACGAGGACTCTTCTTATAAAAAACTAAACCAATGGCATTAACACCTGAGGCACTAATCCACTGAGCATCATTAACAGTGGTAATTCCACAAATTTTCACACGGGTTGACGGGCTAATAGAGTTTTGCATTGGATATAAAGTTTTCCATCCGAATATAAAAACTTCATTGTATATTTTATCAAAACTTTATGCTGCTCAGCTAAATCTTATTCATCCATTAACTTAAACTCTTTAATTTTACGCGTTAGGGTATTACGCCCTAAACCTAATAACTTCGCGGCATCAAGCCGTTTCCCTGCGGTTCTTTCAAGTGCAGCTTGAATAATCGTTTTTTCGTACAAAGGGGTGAGCTTATTTAATATAGCCGTTTCATCTTGATCAAAACAGGCTTTAGCATAATCAGATAAAACATCTTCCCAGCTTGTTTCAACTGAGGTTATATTGGGTTCATAGGATGATTGTTCTACTAATAATTCATTAGGAAGATCATCTATTTGCACCTCTCGGCTACTGCCCATCACACTCAACCAATGGGCAGTATTTTCTAATTGGCGAATATTCCCCGACCAATTTAACTGTTGCATATATTCAATTAATGCAGAAGAGGCTGTTTTAATATCGACCTGTAATGACTGGGCTGATTTTTTAAGAAAATGCTGTAAAAGTTCAGGTATATCTTCACGCCGTTCACATAAAGCAGGTGAATGAATATGAATAACATTAAGACGATGATAAAGGTCTTGTCGAAATTTGCCTATTTTTACTTGCTGAGCTAAGTTTTGATGCGTGGCAGCAAGAATACGAACATCAACTTTAACGGGAAAACGTCCTCCGACGCGATAGAATTCGCCGTCTGCTAGCACACGTAATAAACGGGTTTGTAACTCTGCGGGCATATCTCCAATTTCATCAAGGAGTAATGTGCCACCATCCGCTTGTTCAAAGTGTCCTTTGCGTTGGGTATGTGCGCCTGTAAAAGCACCTTTCTCGTGTCCAAATAATTCAGACTCTAATAAATCTTTGGGAATTGCTGCTGTATTAATCGCAATGAAATTTTGTTTTGCTCGTGGACTATTATGGTGCAAAGCTTTAGCAATTAATTCTTTTCCCGTGCCTGATTCACCCGTAATTAGCACAGAAATACTGGATTTAGATAAACGTCCAATGGCACGGAATACATTTTGTATCGCGAGCGAATGACCAATCATAGTCTTTTTTTGCACAATAACAGGTTCGATTTTTTTAACAGCTCGGGAACGTGCGTGTTTACAGGCACGCCGAGTTAAATCAACAACCTCATTAATATCAAAGGGTTTTGATAGATAATCAAATGCACCTTCTTGGTAAGCTGCAACAGTCGTATCTAAATCAGAAAAAGCTGTGATAATAATAATGGGAATATCAGGGTAATCAATTTGTAAAATTTGTAGAAAAGTTAAACCATCTGTACCTGGCATACGAATATCAGAGATAATCACTTCGGGCTGGTGCTGCTTTAATGCCAGCCTTGCTGCATCCGCCGATTCAAACAAGGTGGTTTTCATCCCTACACGACTTAACGCTTTATCCAATACCCACCGAATGGATTTATCATCATCAACTAACCAAATATCTTCTTGCATGGAATACGACTGTTCCTTTTGATGACGGAAGTTAAAGATTCACGAAAATATACAGAAGTACAGTTTCAAAGGGGAGATATATTTTTATGGGGTTCTAAAATACGGGATTTACCCAAGAGAGAGGATTACTTAACTTATTAGTAACCCTCTTTAATTAATACAGTAATAATCGAGTTTACTCGGTATTAAATGATGATCCACAGCCACAGGTTGTTGTTGCATTCGGATTTCTAATCACAAATTGAGCCCCTTCTAAGCCTTCAGTATAATCGATTTCTGCACCGACTAAATATTGAAAACTCATCGGGTCAACCAATAAGGTGACACCATCACGAGTGACTTCTGTATCACCATCATTAGTAGTTTCATCAAAAGTAAAACCATATTGAAAACCTGAACAACCTCCACCTGAGACAAAAACTCTCAATTTTAAGTTGTCATTGTTTTCTTCTTCAATCAAAGAACCCACTTTAGTTGCTGCGGCTTCTGTAAAAACAAGCGGATCTGTTGCTGTATTTGTTTTCGCGTTCATGTTATTTCATTTGCTCCAAAAAATAGTGTAAATAGGATTGTGCTCAGTTTGCATTTATTCAGTGATGGGGTCAAGAAACCCCGTTATTCCAAGCATCACAATCTTATTTAAGCGATGTCTTAAGAAGGTTCTGGTTCAGTAGTTCCAACACTACTACCATAGCTGGTATCTTCTTTTTGACGTACTAGTTTACCATTGACTTCTGAGCCTACTGCCATTTCTAATAAATTATAGTAAACATCACCACAAACACGGGCTTTCTCATACAGTTCAACCTTACCATTGGCATAAACATCACCGTCAATGGTGCCATTCACCACAATATTAGGCACATTGACTTCGCCTTGAATATGTCCATGTTCACTGAGTACTAGCATGGCATCTTTATCATCAGCGGTTAAATTGCCTTTAATCATACCTTCAATATGTAATCCGCCTGAAAAGCGAATATCACCATCAATGGTTGTTCCTCGACCTAATAAGGTATCAATTTTAGAATTTTTTATTTTCTGATCATTGTCTAATGAGGATGACGCTGCGGTGTTCTTACTTTTCTTTGATCCAAACATAATATAAACACTCCTTTTAATGAATAATTATTTAGTTTTCATTGGCTGTTACGGCAGCCCAATCGTAGGTTTTTTCTAGGGTTTTACCATTCGATGGACTGATAGTGAGTTTCACTGTTTTTACAGTGAAACCGTCTGGAAGTTCGATTTCACCTTCCAAACTTTGATAATATTTTAAAGAAAAGCCTGTTAATGCTGTTCCTTCGGTTACAGGTACAAGGTCTTTATGAAACAGGGTCAACGATTGTTTCTTTTGCTGCCCGATAATGCGAATAATAAAGCTACCTTTTATGGGAGAATTATCACTGCGTATATGAGATAAAACGACGTGGTAGCCAAAACGCCTATTGCTTGCAACCTTCTTACCATTTTTATCTACTTTTACAGTTTTTAGACCAAAATGCTGAATATGCAAGCCTTGTTTTAAATTTTTTGCATTGAGTAGGTTACCATAAAGTGCTAATTCTTCATCGGCATCACTTAATCTTTTTTCAGCTAATAGAAGTTTTTTATTTAATTCTTTATTGGCGATAACCTGTATTTTTTGTTCACGTTGCAACATGCCTAGCTCTTGGCTCAAACGAGCAATGGCATCTTTTCTTGAAACTAATAAATGCTTTTGTTCATTCATTTTGCCACGTAATGTCGTTGCAAAAGAATGTCCTGACCCTGCTGTCGTGTCGAGTGCGGTGAAATAACCACTAAAGTATAACCAAACTGCACCTGCAATATTGAGTAAAAATAGAAAGATAATTAATGCCCAACATAGGGTTCTGGCTGAATTAGAAGATTCAACCCGTATTTGCCCTTGGTCATATTTATATTCTAATGCCATATATTTTCCTAAGGTAATAAAGCCGCTTGACGTAGTGCGGTGGTTTCTTTTAGTCCTAACATTAAATTCATGTTTTGTATCGCTTGACCCGCTGCACCTTTAACCAAGTTATCAATAACCGATAACACAATAATACGCTGACTCGTACTGGGTTGATTCGCAGAAATTTGACACATATTGGAGCTACGAACACTACGTGTTTCAGGCGCTGTACCTTCATCTAAGACATCAACAAAGGGTTCATTTTTATAATAATTCCGATATAGCTCAGTTAGGTTGCAGTGAATATGGCTCTTTTTAGCATACAAGGTGGCTTGAATACCACGAATCATCGGTAAAAGATGCGGAACAAAGGTTAAATCAACGCTTTCACCTGAGAATAATGACAAAGTTTGTATAATTTCAGGTTGATGGCGATGCCCTGAAACCGCATAAGCTTTAAAGCTGCCACTCACTTCAGAAAAAAGTGTACCGACATTGGCTTTACGTCCTGCACCACTCACGCCACTTTTAGTATCAGCAATAATATCATCGAGTTCAATACAGCCCGCTTTTAGTAAAGGTAGTAAACCGAGCGTAACGGCAGTAGGATAACAGCCAGGGTTGGCAATTAAGTTAGCAGATTTAATTTTCTCACGATTAATTTCGGGTAATCCATACACCGCATCAGCTAATAATTCAGGGCAAGAATGGGTCATGCCATACCACTTTTGCCAAATATTGACATCTTTTATTCTAAAATCAGCTGCTAAATCAATAACTTTAGTGCCTGCATTAAGCAGTGCTTCTGTATATTTCATCGCAATACCATTGGGTGTCGCAAAGAAAACTAAATCACATTCACATAAAGACTCAATATCAGGGCTTACAAATTCTAAATCCAGATAACCACGTAAATTAGGAAACATTGCATCGACTCTAGAACCTGCATTGGCACGGGAAGTAATTAGACTAATCTCGATATCAGGGTGATTAACAAGAAATCTCAGCAGTTCTACGCCCGTATATCCTGTTGCACCTACAATTCCTATTTTCTTCACAATGGTTGTTCCTAAATTTGGATAAAGCAATAAAAAAGGTATAGTACCTGTTTAGACATAAATTGCGAAATGTTAAGGAAACTTTTATGGTTGAATGGATGAAAGCCCTGCATATTATTTTTATGGTGACGTGGTTTGCAGGTTTGTTTTATCTGCCACGTCTATTTGTATATCATGCAATGCCAGAAAATGCAGCCAGCTTTAAACTATTTAAGGTAATGGAACATCGGCTCTATATTATGATGAATTTGGGTGCAGCGCTAACTTTGCTATTTGGTACGATTCTTTTTAGTTTGAATGCAGAAATATACCTGAGTACAGTTTGGTTTCCGATTAAGCTTGTATTGCTTGCCAGCTTATTGATTTATCATGTTATTTGTCGAAAAATTGTGATTACCTTTAGACAGGATAATAATCAACGCTCGCATGCTTGGTATCGTTGGTTTAATGAAGTACCTTCTGTACTCTTAATAGGAATTGTAATTTTGGCCGTTTTGAAATTTTAAGACTGGTGATGTAATGAAGGGACATATCCGAAGTAGCGTTGCTAGGTTATCGTCCTTGAACCAATGTTCAAAGGTGGGAGTATTCAAACTTTCGTTAGGCTTACCAGCTAAACTGGTCTTGCACACGGAACATTATTCAACTTCCGAGATAAATAATTAAGCTCAAGGGCATTGTCAAACACAAGCTGACGGTTACCACAGATATATCTTGGTATTAATACTAATATAATTTTTACAACTTTCCAACTAGATAATGTGATAAAAATTGATCAAAACTAGGTTCATCATCGCTTTCTTGCTGTTTTTGTTCAAGTAAAGATTGTTTAACCAATTGCTCAAATTTTGCATATTTTATCTTTGATAAGTGTCGCTCTTGGAAATAGGCTTGATGTTGTTTAGATTTTCGCTGTGCAAAACTAAAAAAGCTTTCATTATTATCACGTATTTCAGCCAGTATTTTGGCAGAAGGAGTGAGTTCAGGATGAGAAATCAATTTTCCGTAGCGATTTAATGCGTTTTGGTAGCGTTGAGTTTGATGAGCTTGATCTAATAAAGCGGCAATATCTTGCATAGCTGATAAAATTTCACTGGCTCTTTGATGTAAAGAGACTTTCATACCATTGAGCTGTAAACAAATATTAGCAACACGTCCTTGGTGAGCCACCAAATTCTGATTATTATCAATTTCCTCGCGTTCACTGGCACTAATATCAGGGCTTTCCTGTAATAAACAAAAGTGCATAAAAATCTCTAAAAAGAAGAGTTGTTCTTGTGAAAGTCCTGCGGCTTGGAAAGGATCTATATCTAAGGAACGTAATTCAATATATTGAATACCTCGTTTCCGTAGTGCATCAATGGGGCGTTCATTGCCTTGTAATACCTGTTTAGGGCGCACTGAACTATAATACTCATTCTCAATTTGTAACTGTGTATTATTGAGTTGGCGATATTGCCCCTCAACTTTTATCCCAATTTTTTGATAATTTGGACAAGGGGTGCTAATCGCATTTTCAAGACTTTGGGTGTATTCTGCTAAGGAATTATAGTTAGCTTTAACACCGACCTTATTTTCTTTACGGTTGGTATAACCAATATCACCCATCCGTAATGAAGTACCTCCCGCCTCATAATAAGTATATTCATTTAATACCTGCATATTTTCGGGTTTGGCTAAACCTTGCAAAAAGGATTTACAAATTGCAGGGGAACTGCCAAAGAAATAAGGAATTAACCAACCATAGCGTTGAATATTACGGGTCATTGCCATATAGGATTGATTAATAAAATCTTGGTGAGAATCTTGACTCGCTTCAATAATGTGAAATGCAGCCCAAAAGTCTTCAGCAATGGAGTAATTAAAATGAATCCCTGCAATAACCTGCATTGTTTTACCATAACGCCATGCTAAACCATGTCGGTAGATAGATTTCATTTTACCAATATTCGATGAACCATAATCAGCAATTCTAATTTTACTTTCACCATCAATAACGCAGGGCATACTACTTGTCCAGAGCAACTCATCATCAATTTGCTGATACACATAGGTTTCAATATCGAGCAAATATTGATAAGCCTCTACTGTACTGGAGCAAGGTGGTGTAATTAGTTCTAACAGTGCTTCTGAATAATCCGTGGTAATTAACGGGTGGGTCAGTGCTGAACCGAGCTTTTTAGGATGATCTTTTTGTGAAATGTGTCCTTGTGTATTAACACGTAGACTTTCTTTTTCAATCCCTGTTTTTGCACCTTTGAGTAGATGCACTAAATTTTGATTTTGTAGTGTCTTTACACGTTGTTTTAATTGAGTAAACACCATTATTTCCCCTAACGTAGATGATTCATAATAATGGTTGATTAAATGATTATTTACATTAGCCATATTCGACTTCACCATTACTAACTATTGATGCAATTATTATGTCAAAATATTAAGCCCTGAGAATAATTGTATCGCAATGGTAAAGGATACAAGACTAATACGGAATATCTCTTTTTCCAAAAAAAAAGCCCAACAACATGTGTTGGACTTTTTTGATATTACAGTGTTTATTTTCGAGCATTAAAGCCTAAATACTCATTGCTTACTTAGCAGGTACAGGAACGATTGCTGGAGCAATAACAGCAGCTGGAGGAGCAGCAACAACAGCTGTTGGAACTGGAGCAGCGACGGGAGCAATAGCAGCTGCTGTATTAACTGTGTTTGCAACAGGAGCAGATGCTGAAGGCGCAATCGGAGCCGTAGGCATTTGGATTGGCATATTCTTTCTCATATTGGCACGCATTGTCATTAACTGCTTTAAGAACGCTTCTTGTTGAGCTTTTAACTGTGCATTTTGTTGTGCAACAAGTTGCTGCCATTGTTGGTAGCTTGGATAAATAGGTGCTTGAGCCGCTTGTGCTTGTTGCTGTACTGGATAACCATTCCAACCTGCACTATTGCCATTTTGAGAACCAACAGTATTACCTGTGCTAGTGCCGTTACCATTCATCGCGGTATTAGCATTACCCGTTGCATTACCTGCGTAGTCGCCATTACCTTGGGCAGTCATATCAGATGCCATATCGGTACGACCTTTACCTTTAAAAGTAATTTGGAAATCTACTTCACCGTCGGCATCACCTTTACCTTTACCCCAACCTTGTGCATTAGTATTGCCTGTACCATATGCTTGACCATTGCCTGTGCCATAGCCATTACTTGTACCGTTAGCCTGACTATTGCCTGTGCCATTGTTCCAACCGTCAAACCAGTCACCTGCTGTAACAGTCGTTGTAGAAAGGGTGATAAGTGCGATTAGTGCTGCAATATGTAATTTCATTGTAATCCTCCTAGGGATTGTCATTAATGTAGCCTTGCTTAAAAGTGCTACGTCGTAAACATAAGATAATACTAATATACTTATATTCTCGATGCAATATTTTTTTAGCACTTTTATATTAATTTTATACCCTATAAAAAATATTGATCAATAATTGTATAGAACTGATAAATAAGTATAAATAATCAGCTATATTTATTATATATATAAAACTCGAGTACCAAGTTCAGCGCACATTCTGGCTTTATCTTAGATACTTTAATGTGATTTTTTAAAATCATTTTTTATTTAAAATAATAATTATAGATTCACCCCACAAAGGAGTAACTGGATGTCAATTGGGCAGTTAATGTTAGATTTAGAAGGTACACAGCTAAGTGAAGAAGAAAAAGAGCTGCTACAACACCCGTGTGTGGGTGGCTTAATCTTTTTTACCCGTAACTATGAATCTGCGGCACAAATTACCGATTTAGTACAACAAGTCCGCAAAGCAGCGGGTGATGAAATATTAATTTCAGTTGATCATGAAGGCGGGCGAGTACAGCGGTTTCGCTCAGAATTTACCGTATTGCCTGCGATTGCTAAATTAGGTCAAATTTACCAAAATAACCCTAAGCATGCCCTTGATTTAGCCCGTAAAGCCGCTTGGTTAATGGCGGCGGAAGTACGAGCAGTTGGAATTGACTTTAGTTTTGCACCTGTCTTAGATTTAGATTATGGGGTAAGTCAAGTGATTGGTGATCGTGCTTTTCACCGACAGCCTGATATTGTGGCGAGCTTAGCTCAATCCTATATCGGAGGAATGCGAGCCACAGGTATGGCTTCAACAGGTAAACATTTCCCTGGTCATGGCGCTGTAACAGCCGACTCTCACCTAGAAATTCCTATTGATACCCGTTCTAAAACCGAAATTTGGCAGGATGATATTATTCCCTTCGCAAAATTAGTCCAAGGAGGCATGGATGCTGTGATGCCCGCTCATGTTATTTATGAACAGTTGGATCCACAACCCGCAGGATTCTCACATTATTGGCTACAAGAAGTTTTGCGACAAGAAATGGGCTTCGATGGCGTAATTTTTAGTGATGACTTAGCAATGGAAGGTGCGACAATTGTGGGTGGATATACCGAACGTGCTGAAGCTGCTTTAGAAGCAGGCTGTGATATGATATTAGTTTGTAACGACCGTTTAGGTGCAATAGAAGTTTTAGATCGTGCTAATATTCAAACAAATAAGAATTCTATGCGACGTTTAGAGCGTATGTGTGGCAAACCTTTTATGAACCGCAATACTTTAATGCAATACGAAATCTGGGAAAATTACTTTAATGATGTGAACGAAATAAGTTAAGTTCAATAAAAAGACCCTTTATTAAGATGTTTAATGACGTTTCTTAATATTTCCGTCTATACTTGTTCACTTAAACGTCTTAGGAAGAGACTCGAAAAGAATAATGGATCAATTAAACCAATGATTCTTCCAACTTGACACAACAGGGATATATTTATGAAATTTTCTATTTATAGTTATAGTACAGGGGTGATATTTTCAACTCTGTTTTTAACTGCTTGTGGTTCTGCGCCTGAAAAGCCGAATCCAAAAAAAGCACAAAGTGTTGTATTTAAACCGTTGCATCAACAGAATAATACGGCACGGCAATTAAAAATTGCAAAAGATCGCGCCTATCAGCTCAAACGAGCGCGTTATCAAGCTCAATACAAGAATCGCAATAGGGCGAGTCTTGCTCATCGTTTTAAAGCTGTTGATAGTCGTTGTCGTCGCGTTTCTAAACAAGAAATTCATCGTCGAATGCAAATACACATGCCTAATATCCAACGCGCAGCGCGTAAGCATGGTTTGAGTCCAAAGCTATTATTAGCAGTAACCTATGCAGAGTCTTGCTTCAACCCTAAGGCTAAATCCCGTGCAGGTGCAAAAGGCATGATGCAATTAATGCCCGGTACAGCCAAAATGATGAAGGTTAAAAATAGCTATGATGCTTACCAAAATGTAGACGGCGGAGCAAAATACTTGAAGCGTATGATGCGACGTTTTAATAATAATATTCCTCTGGCTTTAGCAGGTTATAATGCAGGCCCAGGTAATGTTGATAAATACAAGGGTATTCCTCCCTTTAAAGAAACACAAAGTTATGTTAAAGGCATTATGGCGCGTTTAAGATCCTAATTCATTAACAAATTTATTTATATTCTG
>WFRR01000064.1 GCA_015486375.1 Thiotrichaceae bacterium | reverse complement strand
TGCAGCAATTTTCCAAAGCGAATCACCTGATTGAATTTCATAGTATTGTGTTTCTGATTCAGCATCACTCGGTGGAGAAGTTAGCTCACCCGCTTCTACACTGGTAATCCCTAGCGCATTACCTGCCATTAAAACGGCTTTTTCCATTGCATCGCTGGACTCTGCTTCTCCTCTAATTACAGCTGTTTCACCATCAACTTCAACTTCTAAAGCTTCAATACCGGGGTTATCCGCTTCGATATGTGCTGCTAGTTGCTCACCTGCATCCTCGTCATCACTACCAAAGATACTCTTACCAATATCCGATGCAAAATCAAATAGTCCCATACTTATTTCCTTTGTGTTAATAATCTTAAATGGATTGAATCAATGTACAGGTTATTTAACAATACAATGTCTCAATTCACTCAGTACTTTAGTCTATTTTTTATTGACGAGCAAAATGTTTAGCGAAAAATATAGTTCATCAGTAGATAAATTATACTGTCATTATTTCTACTTGACCCTGAAGTACACTATAGGGTCTAAACTGACTAGTAAAAGGAAAGCTAATGAATTTATTGAGTATTGGACAAGTTGCAAAAGCAGTGGGTATTAGCGTTGAAACGGTGCGTTTTTACGAGAAACAAGGGCTTTTATTAGCACCGATGCGAAGTGAATCAGGCTATCGACAATATAAACCCGACACACTCAAGCAATTAAGGTTTATTCAGCGTGCGAAAAAAGTTGGTTTTACGTTAAACGAAATTAAAGAGCTACTTAGTCTTAGAAAAATACCTAATTCCAACTGTACGAATTTAAAACAACGCGCTTTGAAAAAAATCGGTGAAATTGATGCCAAACTTAATGATCTAAATAGAATACGTGATTCTCTATCACAACTCTCAAGGCGTTGTAATAGTGAGGAAAATATTGTTGACTGTCCAATATTAGAATATCTAGATGATGATAAAAGGAACGAAAAAGATGAAAGTAGAACTCATTTATGAGAAGACATGCCCCAATATTCAAGCTGCGCGAGAACAATTATTAAAAGCATTTAATCAGGTTGATATTGAATGTCGCTGGCAAGAATGGGAAGTTTCTGATAATCAAACACCTGCTTATGCACGTCATTATGGTTCACCCACTATTTTAATTGATGGCATTGATGTTGCCGGAGAAAAACCGACTGATAATCCTAACTGCTGTCGCTTATATGTGGATGAAAAGGGTAAATTTTGTGGTGTTCCAAATATCAGTGATATTATCAATGCACTCTCAATAAATACCAAACCAAGCAAAAAGGTGCAGCGATGGAAACGAAATACCAGCCTATTTCCTGTTATCGGCGTTGCTCTTTTACCTAAACTGACCTGCCCTGCTTGCTGGCCAGCTTATGCAGGCTTACTCAGCGCATTGGGTATTAGCTTTGTTGACTACACACCTTATTTATTGCCTTTTACTTTATTCTTTTTATTGGTTTCGCTTACAGCTCTATTCTACAACGCAAAAAACAGGCGTGGTTATTCACCCTTTTATATGGGAATAATCAGCAGCTTAATTTTAGTCGTCGGTAATTTCTACTTTGAAAATGAGCTTTTTATGTATATCGGGCTGGGCTTATTGATTTCAGCTTCGATTTGGAATACTTGGCCTCTAACGTCGCTTAAAAGTGACACAAACTGTTCAGCATGCACAACTCCAAAGAATTAGGCCAAGTGTTATTAGTGCGTATGAACAATACAAAAAAGGTGATTACTATGACATCAAAAAGACAAATTGAAATTTTCAGTGCTGGCTGCCCTACTTGCCAAGATACAATTGATTTGGTTAACAATATAGCCTGCTCTTCTTGTGAAATAACGATTCTAGATATGAATAATGATAAAACAGCCAAAAGGGCTAAACTGCTGGGTATTAAAGCCGTTCCTGCTGTTGTCATCAATGGAAAATTAGCAGATTGTTGTGCAGGAAGTGGTATAGATGAAGCTTCACTTCGTAGTCAAGGTGTTGGAGAAGCACGAGCCTGCTGCTCATAAAGAAAAATATTTCAATATATCCGAAAATTGAATCCCATATTTTTTTAGATACTGCCGTAAGCGATGGCTATCATTTTGCGCTCGTTTGCTCGTACGACTAATATTAAATAATC
>WFRR01000063.1 GCA_015486375.1 Thiotrichaceae bacterium | reverse complement strand
TTTTTCAGATGCTGGTTAAGGAAATACAATGAGTACAATACAAACAACAAAAGTAAGACATTTTCTCACGCTAATGGATTTTAGCAAAAAAGAGCTGAGTTTATTAATTCAACGAGCGATTGAATTAAAGCGAGCATGGAAACAAGGTAAGCATTACGAGCCAATGAAAAACCAAACATTGGCAATGATTTTTGAAAAATCATCCACTCGTACCCGTGTGTCGTTCGAAGCAGGTATGACCCAACTGGGTGGACATGCCATGTTTTTATCGCCAAATGATACGCAATTAGGGCGGGGTGAGCCTGTCGAAGACGCGGCACGGGTGATTTCTCGTATGGTTGATGTGGTAATGATTCGAACTTATGCTCATGAAACCGTCGAAAAATTTGCAGCTTATTCTAAAGTTCCCGTGATTAATGCACTCACCGATAGCTATCACCCTTGCCAGCTATTAGCCGATATGATGACTTACGTTGAACAACGAGGCAGCATTGCAGGTAAAACAGTGACTTATGTCGGTGACGGCAATAATATGTGCCATTCTTGGATGAATGCTGCGCGACAATTTGACTTTCATCTTAATATTGCTTGTCCTGAAGGTTATGATCCTGATCAAGACTTATGTTTAGAACTTGGTGATCAAATCAGCATTATTCGTGATACTCGATTGGCGGCAAAAAATAGCGATTTAGTCGTCACGGATGTTTGGGCAAGTATGGGTCAAGAGGAAGAACAAAAGATTCGTGAACGGGCTTTTGCAAACTTCCAAGTCAATGCTGAAATTATGGCATGTGCTAATCCTGATGCATTGTTTATGCACTGCTTGCCTGCACACCGTGAAGAAGAAGTCACGACAGAGGTTTTAGAAGGCAACCAAAGTGTGGTTTGGGAAGAAGCTGAAAACCGTCTTCATGCACAAAAAGCGCTACTTGAAGCCTTAGTCATTGGATTCCCGATTCAATAAGTGACTCAATACATCCATTGAAATACAGATAATTCCCCCTATATTTCTATTTTTAAAAGACAGATTGATCGACTTGCTTTAGTCTCTGCGGCAGTTGAAAAATCAGGAGTAATCAAGGAATGAGTGAGATTAAACATCATAAGTTATTAATTGTTGGTTCGGGACCCGCAGGTTATACGGCAGCAGTCTATGCGGCTCGGGCTAATTTGAATCCTGCTCTTATTACAGGTACAAAATTGATTGGTGGACAGTTAATGACCACCACGGATGTTGACAACTGGCCCGGTGATAATGCAGGTGTGATGGGACCTGATTTAATGGAACGTATGAAACAACATGCCGAACGCTTTGATACACAAATGATTAATGATCACATTCAGTCTGTGGATTTAAGTCAGCGTCCATTACGTTTAACAGGTGATAGTGCAGAATATAGCTGTGATGCTCTGATTATTAGTACCGGTGCATCAGCCATGTACTTAGGCTTGGAATCTGAAGAAGCCTTTAAAGGTAAAGGTGTTTCTGCTTGTGCGACCTGCGATGGTTTTTTCTATCGTAACCAACGGGTTGCAGTGATTGGTGGCGGTAATACAGCGGTTGAAGAAGCGCTGTATTTATCAAATATTGCTAAAGAAGTGATTGTGATTCATCGTCGTGATGAGTTCCGTTCTGAGAAGATTTTACAAGATAAAATCAAAGCAAAAGCTAAAAATGGCAATATCACCATTATGTGGGATCATGTTTTAGACGAAGTACTGGGCGACAATATGGGTGTCACAGGGATGCGAGTTAAAAATGTAAAAACAGATGAAACCCAAGATATTGATGTTCACGGGGTATTTATTGCGATTGGACATAAGCCCAATACTGATATGTTCAAAGGTCAACTGGATATGAAGGGCGGTTACTTAACCGTGCAAAGCGGTACAAATGGTAATGCAACCCAAACCAGTGTTGAAGGTGTTTATGCCGCAGGGGATGTAATGGATCATATTTATCGCCAAGCGATTACTTCCGCAGGAACGGGTTGTATGGCGGCATTAGATGCAGAACGTTATCTTGATGCTTTAGAAAAATAAGCCTTAATTATGTCTGAAACTGAGGAAGATTTTCTTACCTTACTCGATCCTTATGCCCCTCATGAAGCATTTCCTCCGACTGAACTGGCGTGGAAATCGCCCAATGGCTTATTAGCGATGGGGGGTGATCTTAGCCCAGCCCGTTTAATCAATGCGTATCGAGCAGGCATTTTCCCATGGTTTAATCAGGGTGAACCCATTTACTGGTGGAGTCCTGATCCCCGTGCGGTGTTATATCCGCATAAAATCAAAGTTAGTCGTAGCCTTAAAAAAACTATACGTAACAAAGGTTATCAACTGTATTTTGATCGGGATTTTTCGGCAGTTGTTAAAGCCTGTGCTGCACCTCGTAGTACACAGCGTGAAACATGGATTACAGATGATATGTTTACTGCTTATCAACACTTACATAAACTGGGTGTTGCTCATTCGCTTGAAGTGTATAACGCAAAAGATCAGTTAGTTGGGGGTTTATATGGCGTTGCTTCTAATGGGGTATTTAGCGGTGAATCTATGTTTAGCCGTGAGTCCAATACCTCTAAAGTCGCTTTGGTAACACTGGCTCATTATTTACAAAAATGGGGCTTTACAGCGATTGATTGCCAAATGGAAAGTGCTCACTTAAGTTCAATGGGTGCAGAAAATATTAGGCGTAGTGATTATATTAAAATATTAAGAAGCAGTCAGCCAATTGAATCTGATTGGGCATGTGATAGAGCGATAAATTTAATATGAGAAAAAAAACTTTACCTTTTCCTTGCTTCGATAATACCTGCCAAGAACTTGCAATTGTGATTCAATATTATGCGGATGCTGCGTTTATGTCAGGAGGTTCTGAATGCGCTCAAGCAACGCGGGAATCTTTGTTAGGTTTAGCAGAGCAATTAATGAAGAGTGATAAGGGTATGAACATTCAGTATCGTCAAGTGCCTTTGCTTAAAACAGCGATTAAATGGTACTTTGAAGAGGTTAAACAAGATCACATACTTAAAAATCGTTTATTGCAATCGCTAAAAAGACCGAAGAAAACCATTCGCTAATATTTCAGTATTGTTAACTCTATTTTTATAAATACTGTGGTGATGTATATAAACAAAAAAAGCCTGACTCTGTAAGTTTTATGTCTTTTTTAGTGGAATATAAATATTAAATTCTGTTTTTTCTTTTTTACGTGAATATTCAATCAGTCCACCTTGTCGATTTACTAAAGACTGGGCAATTGATAAACCTAAGCCTGTACCTTCCGAGTTGCCACTGACCATTGGTGAAAATATTTTATCTTTTAAATTATCGGGAATACCTGCACCATTATCGATAATTGAAGCACATAAAACCAAAGGATGTAGTTTATGATCAATCGTGAAATAACGCTGTACGCGGGTTTTGAAGGTAATATTCTTCTTATTCTGAGTATCATGTTGACATAAAGCATGAATTGCATTATTAGCAATATTGAGTACGACCTGTACTAATTGATTTCGATCACCCGTAAATTCAGGCAAGCTAGGATCATAATCCGTATTAATAGAAATATTATTGGGTTTACAATTTTTTAATAAATGATAGACATGTTCCATAACTTCATGAATATTGACCGTTTGCATATTGGGTAATTGAGATGAACCTAACATACGTTCCATTAGTCCTTTGAGTCGATCAATTTCGGACATAATAATTTGGGTATATTCTTTTAAGCTTTGATCTTCAAATTCCAGCTCTAATAATTGTGCTGCGGCTCGAATACCACTTAAAGGGTTTTTTACTTCGTGGGCAATGCCTTTTAAGACAATCTGACTATTTTGTTGTTGTACCAGTAGTTGTTCATCTCGCATAATGCGTAACTTGCGATCCACTTGATTGATTTCCAACAATGAGCCAATAATATCTTCATTGTCATACAAGGGAGTGACTGCACAATCAACTGTCATTTCATCTTGATTAGATAAATGTATTTTACTTTCACGGGTAACATGACTCTGTGCATCGTGTATTGCATTTAAAATATGTGCATGTAATTGGGACGTATGGATTAATTGCTCCAATGGCTTCTCTCGGTGTTGAGATAAACTATGTCCCATTAATACCTCTGCTGCGGGGTTCATATATTGAACCCGCAACTCGGTATCTACAATGATAATAGAGCAAACCATCGCCTCAAAAATAGCTGTGTGGGATAGAAAGCTCGTGGTCATAATTTAGAGAATATAAGCTCTTTCATCATGTTCTGCAGTATCCAGACCTTCGACTTCAACATCATCAGAAACACGTAGACCAATGGTGAATTTTATCAGCATTAGAATAATAAAAGTGACAACGCCTGTATAGACAAGGGTTGCACCCACACCTAATGCTTGCACACTAACCTGCTCTGCAATTGAGTTAATACCTTCTCCAAAACCTGAACCACCTAATGTAGTCGCTGCAAATACACCTGTTAATAATGCACCAACAATACCGCCAACACCGTGTACTCCAAAGGCATCTAATGAATCGTCATAACCTAACATTTGCTTTAATTTAGTTGCACCAAGATAACAAACAAAACCAGAAATAGAACCGATGGCTAATGCGCCCATTGGACCTACTGCGCCTGCTGCGGGTGTGATTGCGACTAAACCTGCGACTGCACCTGATGCAATACCCAGACCAGAAGGTTTACCATGGAAAATCCATTCTGCAAACATCCATGTTAATGCCGCTGTTGCCGCTGCGATTTGAGTCACTGCCATTGCCATACCTGCCACATTATCAGCTGCTAATTCACTACCTGCATTAAAGCCAAACCAACCGACCCAAAGCATAGATGCACCAATAATGGTGTAAGTTAAATTGTGTGGAGGCATCGCTGTTTTACCGTAGCCTTTACGTTTACCTAATACCAATGCTGCCACTAAACCTGCAATACCTGCATTAATATGTACGACTGTACCGCCAGCAAAATCAAGGATGCCTTTGTTGCCTAACCAACCCCCATCACCCCAAACCCAATGAGTAATCGGTGCATAAACAACAATAATCCAAATTGTCATAAAGATCAGCATGGCTGAAAACTTCATTCGTTCTGCAAATGCGCCCACAATCAAGGCAGGGGTAATAATTGCAAAGGTCATTTGGAAGACCATAAAGACCGTTTCTGGAATTGTGCCACTCATGGAATCAACCGTAACACCTGCCAAGAACATTTTGTCTAAGCCACCCCAGAATGCCCCTTCACCACCAAAAGCAATACTGTAGCCAACCACGACCCAGATCACACTGGCTAAGGCAGCAATCGCGAAGATTTGCATAAAAGTTGATAATGCATTTTTACTGCGTACCATGCCTGCATAGAATAAAGATAGACCAGGAATGGTCATGAATAATACCAGCACAGTTGCTGTTAACATCCATGCGGTATCACCTGAAGATAAAGCAGAAGCTTCTTCTGCTAATACTAACGAGGGTAAACTTAATAGAGCAAAACCAAACCAGCCCATGATCGATTTAAATGATTTCATTATGTTTGTACCTTAATGTGTAAATTTTTACACTGTTTTTAAGCGTAATACTTTAAAGTGCATCAGGACCCGATTCGCCTGTACGAATCCGAATGACTTCCTCAAGATTGGTAACAAAAATCTTACCATCACCAATTTTTCCTGTGTTAGCTGCTTTAGAGATAGCTTCAATCGTCAAATCAACCAAACTATCATCCACCCCTGCTTCTAATTTTATTTTAGGCAAAAAATCAATTACATATTCTGCCCCTCGATATAATTCTGTATGCCCTTTTTGACGACCAAAGCCTTTAACTTCTGTGACTGTAATACCTTTAACCCCAATGTCAGACAGTGCTTCGCGCACATCGTCTAATTTAAAAGGTTTAATAATGGCTGTAACCAATTTCATTATTTACATCTCCTACTATTATTTCTTC
>WFRR01000062.1 GCA_015486375.1 Thiotrichaceae bacterium | reverse complement strand
GACATAAGTCACTGTTTTACCTGCAATGCTGCCTCGTTGTTCAACGTAAGTCATCATATCGGCTAATAGCTGGCAAGGGTGATAGCTATCGGTGAGTGCATTAATCACGGGGACTTTAGAATAAGCTGCAAATTTTTCGACGGTTTCATGGGCATAAGTTCGAATCATTACCACATCAACCATACGAGAAATAACCCGTGCCGCGTCTTCGACAGGTTCACCCCGCCCTAATTGCGTATCATTCGGCGATAAAAACATGGCATGTCCACCCAGTTGGGTCATACCTGCCTCGAAGGACACACGGGTACGAGTGGATGACTTTTCAAAAATCATTGCTAATGTTTGATTTTTTAGTGGCTCATAATTCCTACCTTGTTCGATCCATTTTGATCGTGATTGATTTACCATTGGCTTATGATGTCTATCATCTTTCCACCACTGCTTTAATTCAATCGCTCGTTGAATTAATAAACTCAGCTCTTTTTTGCTAAAATCCATTAGCGTGAGAAAATGTCTTACTTTTGTTGTTTGTATTGTACTCATTGTATTTCCTTAACCAGCATCTGAAAAATCAGCGATAAGTTGGCTAACTGTCTTAATAATCGTATCGGCTTCTTGAGTGGATAAAGTGAGAGGCGGCAGTAAACGTATGGTATTACCTGCGGCAACATTGATGAGTACACCTTGCTCTAAGGCTTGAGAAACTAAGACACCACAATCACGATTCAAATGAATACCGATCATTAAGCCCTTGTTACGCACCTCTTTAACACAGTTTATCGTTGATAATTGCTGACTAAATTGTTGATTGAAATAATGCCCTAATTGCTTAGCGGCTTGTGCTAACTGCTCCTTTTCCATAATATCAATAACAGTCAGTGCAGCTCGACAAGCTAAGGGATTGCCACCAAATGTTGAACCATGTGTACCTGGTTGTAATATATCAGCGGCTTTATTTGCAGCTAAACATGCACCAATAGGAACACCATTACCTAAAGCCTTCGCTAAGGTCATTACATCAGGTTTAATACCATTATGTTGAAAAGCAAACCATTCACCCGTACGACACATTCCTGTTTGGATTTCATCCAGCATCAATAACCAGTCATTCTGATCACAAATATCACGGACTTGGGTTAAATAATCATCAGAAGGAATATTGACACCACCTTCACCTTGAACGGGTTCAAGCAAAATAGCGACAACATTACGACTAGTTTTGGCAATATTTTTAATGGCATCAATATCATTATAGGAAACTCGTACAAAACCTTGTACTAGCGGTGAAAAACCTGCCTGTACTTTACGATTACCTGTTGCGGATAAAGTCGCAAGGGTACGCCCATGAAAACTATCACAAGCAACAATAATTTCAGGAAGCTCAATACCTTTACTTTTGCCATATAGCCGCGCTAATTTAATCGCTGCTTCATTGGCTTCTGCACCTGAATTACTAAAGAAAACCTGTTGCATCCCCGAAAGTTGACACAGCTTTTCTGCTAGGCTGGTTTGATGTTGAATTTGATAAAGATTTGACGTATGTAATAAGTTATGTGCTTGATCACAAATCGCTTCTGCGATTTCAGTTCGAGCATGACCTAAGCTGCATACAGCAATGCCTGAAATAGCATCGATATATTGTTTACCCTTGCTATCCCACAATAAAGACCCCTCTCCCCGTTCAAATACAACGGGAAGCCGTGCGTATGTATTCATTAACGCATCTGACACAACACTCTCCTTTAAAATACAAAAAGGCAACGATTGCTGCCTTCTGTGGATGTTAACGCCACACTAAATTTGTTATAGATTTATAAAAAACCACGGCTAGAACATACAATAGGACAACCCCCCGATTGAGCCTAAAAGCTTATTTATTCTTATAAAAATATATTTAAAATAAACTGGCTATTGTATTAAATAGTTTCGATAGTGCTTGACGTAAAAAACGGCGTATAGTACCCAATTTTTCTTATTGGGTCAATTGAGCATAAATTGCCAATTTGATTAACCCCATTGCAAAACATCTTCAATTTGTTGTGTTAACACAGGAATGGAGACCCGACGGTTAGAGGCAATTGTCAATGATTGTTCCGTTTCAATAAAAAAATTGAGATTATCATCTTTTGGACTTTTTAAGGTGACACGATTAATACTCCCCATTCCCAATGATTCCTCAATAATAGGGGTAACACTGGCAAGAAAAGCAGAGAAATCGGTAACTTCTTCATCCTCAATCGAAGAGTGTAAAATTTCGCCCATATCATCACTGAGCATGATACCTGTCACACCGCGTAATTCCTGTATACGTTCAATCACTTCATCATTAAACAAAGAACCTGTTTCTGCGCTTGAATCGACCAATGCACGCGTATGACTAGAGTGCAAATCACCCATTAACTGAGGAGTAGGAGTAGGAGTAGGCGTAGAAACTTCGGCAGCAATTTGTTTCGGTGCTGCTGCAACAGCGGTTTGATGATCAGCAGTACGCGTATTACTTTCATTCGCTTTAGCTTGGTAGCCCGTAGATGCTTCTACTTTTTCGGATAAAATTTCTAAAGCATTGAGTACATCGACTCTTTCACGCGCATCAACCTTTACAACAGGGGCATCAATCTTAATTGCCGCTAACCAGCCACGATAGTCATCTAATACGGGTCTGGCCTTAATATCCATCCGCGTAACACCAATGACTAAGGGGACTTTAACAATTAGACTTGAAAATGCCCGCAGATAATGCAGTAAGTCACGTTGTGGATGATTACGACTATTATCAAAGAGTAATAATAAACCCTCTGTTCCCTTTGAAAGCACCTCCCACATAAAATCGAAACGCTCTTGTCCCGGTGTGCCATAGATATGTGCTTTTTTACCATTAGACATGGCTACCGTGCCATAATCCATCGCAACCGTTGTGCTTTCCTTCCGCAAACCTGCAGTATCCGACACATTAACATCCGTATTAAATCTTTCTGTCTCCGTGACGGCATCAATCGCTGCGGTTTTACCTGCACCCACTGGTCCACTGACTAGAAATTTATATCTTCCCATTATTAGTTATTAACCCTTCCATTACTTAAATCGTCCATCCCCCCCCCTGACTGTTGTTGTGAATAACAATAGCCCGTGTCATCCTTGTATTTAATCAATCCAAATTAAACTTGCCATTCTGCCTGTTTTAGCTTCACGTCGATAAGAATAAAAACGTGCTTTATCTGTGTAAGTACACTCACCACCGCCATAAATTTTTTGAATCCCAAAAGCAGAAAGACGTTGTCGAGCCAGTAAATAAATATCAGCTAAGTATTTGTTATGACTACTGGATTTAAAGGCATGTTTTGCGATTGGATCATAATTTACAAAGGCTTGACGAACTTCATCACCCACTTCAAAGGCATTAACTCCGATTGCAGGTCCTAACCACGCCATAAGATCGTTGGGTTTACATTGCATTGCTATGGCAGTTTTTTCCAAAATACCTGCATGTAAACCTCGCCAACCTGCATGACTTGCAGCAACCACGCTACCTGCTGTATTACAAAATAAAACAGGCAAACAATCAGCCGTCATTACAACACAAGTCCGTCTAATTTGCCTTGTAAAAGCCGCATCTGCGTCAATTAGTGGCCGCTTATCATCTAAATTAGAGACTTTATCACTGTGTATTTGATTTAACCAAAAAGGGGAGTCCTTTAATTCTAGTGCTTCAGATAATATTTTCCGATTTTTTTCGACAGTGTTTATATTATCCCCAACATGTGTGCCTAAATTCATACTATCGAAGGGTGTTGTACTCATTCCCCCGTACCGTGTGGTGTTAACAGCATGAACATTATCAGGCGCAGGCCAATTAGGATAAAGGAAGTGAGCATTCGGGCTTATTATTGGCATAATCTTAGTTGTTCGAGTAAATTGTGCATATCATCAGGTAAAGGAGCTTGCCACGATACGGCTTCTTGAGTGACTGGATGGATAAAGCCGAGTTTAGTAGCGTGTAAAGCTTGGCGTTTAAAACGTTGTAAGGTGTGTTTAACCGTTTCGGTTAATGCTTTTGGAATACGAGGACGACCGCCATAAGTTGGATCACCAATAATAGGGTAATTTTTCCAGCTTAAATGGACTCTAATTTGGTGAGTCCGACCTGTTTCCAAATGGACACGCAATAAAGTGTGATGTACTAGCTTTTCTTCAATACGGTAATGGGTAATCGCATACTTGCCTCGTTCTGTAACCGCCATACGCTTACGATCAACAGGATGTCTTCCCATATAGGACTCTAAAGTTGCACCTGAAATTACATTGCCATAAACCAAGGCTAAATATTCACGTTTAACACTGCGGGCTTGTAGTTGGTCAACTAAGGCTTTATGTGCTTCTAGTGTCTTAGCAACCACCATCAAACCCGTGGTATTTTTATCTAAACGATGCACAATACCTGCACGAGGAATATTTTTTAAATCAGGGTGATGGGCTAACAAGCCATTCACTAAAGTGCCTGTCCAATTTCCCGCGCCGGGGTGCACAACTAAACCTCTGGGTTTATTAATCACAAGCAAGTCATCATCTTCATAGATAACATCTAAATCCATTGGCTCAGGATCATCTTGTGTTTGCTGAAGAGCTTGGGGTTGAATAACTATCTCATCATCCAGTTGGCATTTTATTTTAGCCTTTAGTACTTTTCCATTGACGTGGACATTACCTGACTTAATCCATTTTTGTAGTTGACTACGTGAGTATTGCGGACAGAGTTGCGCAATAATTTGGTCTAAGCGTCGATTGGCTAATGTGAGTGGAACAATATGGCGCAGTATTTGATTTTCGATCATTGTGATTGTGACTCTAATAGAATTTCTACTATACTATCCGAGCATAATACAGAAGGGAAAATTTTAATATAGCTCATCAAAATGAGTATTCCTTCTTCCAAAACGCGACACAAACCGTAGATTTCAAAAATAATGAAAAAGCCACTTTTTAAAATAGCCGCCCTAATCGTTTTAAGTCTGAGTTTAGCAGCGTGTTCTTCACTGAAAAATAAAGATAAAACCCGAGGCTGGTCTGCTAACAAAATATACCAAGAAGCAAAAAGCAACCTGCATGAAGGCGATTATGAAGAAGCGATTGAGTTGTATGAAACTTTAGAAGCCCGTTATCCACTGGGACGTTTTGCTCAACAAGCCCAACTTGAAACAGCTTATGCTTACTATAAATTTGAAGAACCTGATTCTGCACTGGATGCTATTGACCGTTATGTTCGTATGAACCCTCGGGCTAAAAATATTGATTACGCACTGTACCTACGCGGTTTAGTTAACTTTACCCGAGGCAATAGTTTTGTTGATCGCTTCTTACCCCGTAGCATTGCAGACCTTGATAATGTACGACAAAAAGAATCGTTTCATGATTTCAGTAATTTATTGACGCGTTACCCAAACAGTAAATATGCGGGTGAAGCACAAATGCGTTTACAACATTTACGTAATGCCTTAGCGCAATCTGAAGTAAATGTCGGTAAATACTATATGCAACGCGGGGCTTATCTTGCTGCCTTTAATCGCGCTGAATATACGATTAAACATTATCAAAATGCGCCTGCGGTTGTCGATGCTTTAGTTTTAAAAATAAAGTCCGCGAGAAAGTTAGGTAAAAATGACCTTGCTACTGCAAGCTTACGGGTTTTAAAAACGAATTACCCTAATCGTGCTAGTAAAGCAATTAAATAAAGGTTTAAGAAAGAACTTCAAACTATGAAAATATTAGCCATTGATACTGCCACGGATGCTTGTTCTGCCGCATTACTCATTGATGAACAAGTACACTGTGAATTTGCACTTGCACCACGTCAACATACTCAATTAATTTTAGCGCAGATTGAAAAAGTATTAGCGGAGGCTGGAATGTCATTGCAAGATATGGATGCAGTCGCATTTGGGCGTGGACCGGGTGCATTTACAGGTTTGCGAATTGCCGCAGGTGTGACGCAAGGGTTATCCCTCGCCGCAGATATACCTGCCTTAGCGGTATCAAGTTTAGCTGCAATGGCACAAGCGGCTTATCATGAGTATCAAATTAAAAAAGCCTATGTGGGTTTAGATGCACGGATGCAGCAAGTCTATTGGGGCGAATATCAGATACAAGCAGGTATTGCGGTATTACAAGGTAAGGAACAGGTGATTGCTCCTGAAGATTTACCTCCTAAAAATAGCACAGGTTTTGTCGGAGTCGGTTCAGCTTGGCAAGTCTATGCTGACAGCTTACATCCGCATATTCAGGCAGAAAGTCATTCAACTTTGCAAGCCATTTATCCCTCGGCTGAATACATCGCTCGCCTTGCCGTAAAAGAATACAAAAGCCAACAGTATTTATATTCGAGTGAAATCCAGCCAGTTTATCTGAGAAACAAGGTGGCTCAGACACTTATTGAGCGCGCTAAGGTTTAGAATCCCTTATATTTTGTAAAAAGTTATCTTAAAAAAAGGAATTTAAGAAATGGATATCTTTGCTACAAAAGACGTGGTAAGCACTTTTTCAAATCCTCTGAATATTGCTTATATATTGGCGATGGCGAGCTTGTTTGGTTGGATGATTGCATGGACGTATAATAAAACAAAAAGTGCAACGAGAAATAAATTTGAATTAGAAAATACCCTGATTATTATGACGGTCATCACCGCGCTCATTATTATGATTGTGGGTGATAGTGTTGCGCGTGCGATTGGTATTTTCGGCGCATTTTCAATGATCCGTTTTCGTACCCCAATGAAAAATCCAAGAGATAGTGCATTTGTATTTTTTGCTTTGGTGGCGGGAACCGGTGCAGGAACGGCATTAAGTGTGGGAACAGCCAGTACGGCGACACTATTATTTGGCTTTTCAGGGGTATTGTTTATTTGTTTATTAATCTTATTTTTAGATTATAGTCATGTATTTGGTATGCGTGAACGAGATTATACCGTCACATTTTGTGTTGGAACACAGCGTTATTCTGATCAAAAATTTAAAAGAGTCATTGATCGTTATGTTGAAAAAGAAATAGACCTTAATATTACCCCAGAGCCAAATCGAGCAGGAAAATGTGATAATTTCACCTTTAGTATTACGATGAAGCAACGTCGAATTTTAAATAATTTCATTAAAGAATTATCTAATTTTGATGGTGTATCGAATATTAATATTATTAAACCACTTATCTAAAAAAAAATAAAAAAACAGAAATCAGTATT
>WFRR01000061.1 GCA_015486375.1 Thiotrichaceae bacterium | reverse complement strand
TTGCCAATATTCGTTTTTTCTTAGCTTGGGTTGAGCCAAAAAAATAACCGTCACAACGGCACATAAAACCAGTAGTGAGTTGAAAAGTATATTTGTTTCCATTAAGGTTTCCTGTTTAGATAACTTTGGTTTGATCCACGACTTTATTCATGAGGATCAAACCGTTCCCTATGAGAGTTCTCGTTCAACCCTTGCCGCCATGCAAGCTCGACAGGTTAATGATATTGGGTTAATCGATTGTCCGAGTAAACCTTCTGATCATAGAAACTGTGTTGTGCCTTACTGGTTATTTATGACTTAATATTTTGCAGGGTTTGCAGAAGGTTTATAGCGAGTGTTGTCACTAAACATATTGCCCTGCACACCAAGCTGAAGCCCATGCCCATTGGAAATTATAGCCGCCTAGATGCCCTGTGACATCAATGGCTTCACCAATAAAAAACAAGCCTTTTTGTTTAGACTCAAAGGTTTTAGAAGAGAGTTCAGCTGTATCAATCCCGCCTAAACAGACTTCTGCTGTCCGCATTCCTTCCGTGGATTGTGGACTTAATGACCATGAATGTAGTTTTTGAGCGATGTTTTGTAGCGCATGATCACTCATTTGTTCTAGTACTGAATTATCTAAATAGGTTTCACACAATTTTTGAGCTAAGCGTTTAGGAAGCTTCCACGCTAACACTGTAACGAGGTGCATTTTAGGATGTTGTGCTTTTTGTTCTAGTAGCCAGTCCTTTATATTTTCATCGGGAAATAAATCAATTTCAATGGATTTACCTTTACGCCAATAGGAGGAAATTTGCAGAATAGCGGGACCACTCAAACCTTTGTGGGTAATCAAAACCGCTTCACGAAAGCTGGTATTTCCACAAGATACATTGGCTTCAAAAGAGAGACCTGATAGACCTGAAAAATAGCGTTTCATATCTGTTTGAGAAAAAATTAATGGCACTAAACCTGCTCGAAAGGGAATATTCTTAATTTTAAATTGTTTAGCAACCTGCAAAGCAAAATCTGTCGATCCCATCCGAGGAATTGAAGCCGCTCCCGTTGCCATTACCAGTGCAAGAGAGGTAACAAAATGGCTTCCCTGCTCCGTATTGACTGTGATGATATAATCTTTTTGATTGTTATTACGATGCTCACCAGACTGAGCGATTGATTGAATGCTGCTATTTAATTGAATTTCTACCCCTTGTGTTTCACATTCATCCAATAAGAGCTGCACAACGGCTTGGGATTTTTGCTCACAAAATAGCTGTCCCAAGGCTTTTTCTGTCCAAGTTAAACTATGCTGCTCAAACAGCGCCATAATATCCCACGGGCTATAACGTGATAAAGCCGACTTACAAAAATGAGGATTATTGGATAAGTAAGCCGATGCATCCGTATTGATATTGGTAAAATTACAGCGTCCACCACCTGATATTAAAATTTTCTTACCGACTTTATTGGCTTTATCTAATACCAATATTTGCTTACCCCGTTTTGCTGCTTCAATGGCACACATCAAACCTGCTGCACCTGCGCCAATAATAATGACATCGTATTTTTTCATTTTGAAAAAAGCGTCCTATTTAAAATAAAGTTGATAAAGTTTAACCACATGTTCCTTTAGGATTAATCACTTCGCATAGATGTTTTTTATCTTTAATGCGAATACATCCTTTCCGTTCTTGAATAACTCCGCGACGTTTCCAATCAGAAAGAAAACGACTCACAGTTTCAACGGTTAAACCTAACAAATTACCCACCTCTTGACGAGACAAAGGCATCTTTTTCCAACCATCCTGTTCAGATTCACCCCAATTAACCAGAAAGTTAGCAAGGCGTTCACTGGCTTTCTTTGCTCCTAAATCCAACATCATATTTTCAGCATCATGCAAACTTTGAATCCAACGTTGCATCATGGCTTGATCAATTTCAGGACGTTGTAGGCGTAGCTTTTGTAATCCTGCTAGGGGTAAATGACATATTTCACAATCACTTAGTGCAATGGCTGATTGATTGTAGTCTTGGTGAGCAAAGCCATCAAAACCAAATAAATCTCCCGATTTCAAGATACGCACAATTTGAATACGCCCATCAGGTAAACTTTTGATCAATTTAATTAAACCCTTACGCAAGGTAAAGGCATTATTGGGTGAATCCCCTTGGCGGTAAATAAATTCTTTGGCGGTATATGTCATCACAGTTGGTTGAAAATCACAAAGTTCTCCCAGATACTGCGTGGAAAGATTGGCAAAAATACTCAAGTGTCGAACTTGACAGCTTATACAACGACCTTTCCCAATGATATGTGACATATAAACATTTCCTTATATTCTTATATTGCAATATCGCCTAAATAACGATTAAGCTAATCATAATCTGCTTAACCAAACGGAGCAAATAAGCTTTTTTACATATCATAATAAATATTTTGTGCATTGATATATATCAAATAAATTCTTTTATATTTTTTTATTTATACCTTTCTTTGAAAAATTGTGCTTTATTTTAGTGTAGATTATAGCAGCATTAATATATCGCATGGGAGGATATGATATATGATCCATAAAGCATTTCGATCAGTGCTGCTACTATTAGCAACTCTGATAATTAGCAATACAGCTGTTTTTGCTGCTGATAAAGCAGAAGATAAAGCAGAAAAACCCAATACTGAAGATAAACAATCATCACCTGCTAGTGATGAAAAATACAAATTTAAACCTTCTTATATTACAGTTAAAGATCACCGACAATTAACACCTGATGATTGGACAGATCCCGAGGTGTGCGCCCAGTGTCATCCACGTCAATATGAAGGTTGGCAAGGTTCTATGCATTCCAATGCCTTTAAAGATCCCGTTTTTCAAGCCCTATGGGCAATGGGTGAAAAAGCAACGGGGGGTAAAGTTAGAAACCATTGTGCAGGTTGTCATTCGCCCATTGGAACAGCGACTGAATCTATAAAATTTAACCCTGATGATGGCTTACACGGTAGTTTTTCTGCCCCTGCGATTGCTGAGAAAGGTGTTTCCTGTGATGTTTGTCATACCATATCGGGTTCAAATGTTAATGATACTAAGGTGTTAGAACGTGGTAACTCTTCTTTTGAAATGGATCCTGGTAAGGTAAAACGTGCCACATTGAAAGATGCAAAATCTCCTTTCCATGAAACAGAATATTCTGAACACCATAGCAGCTCAAAATTCTGTGGAAACTGTCACAATATTTTCCATCCTGAAAATAACTTTCCCGTCGAGCGTACCTATGATGAGTGGAAATATTCGATTTATGCTCAAAAGGGTGTTCAATGTATGGACTGTCACATGGTACCTGTTGAGACAGCTATACGGGTTGCAGATGAATTAAAACGTCCTAAAGATTTGGAAAATTCAGGAATTGGTGGTTTTGCAGGTTTAGGTGGTCCTTACCGTGAAGTCGTACACGATCATGGTTTTGTTGGTGGTAATGCAGTCGTTACTGATGTCATTAATGGAAAAAAATCTACTAACTCTGCTGAAGCGGTTAAACGTTTAAAGAATGTTGCTTCGATTGATCTTAAGTTAACGACTGAAAAAGATGCACTGCATAAGCTTAATGTTCGTGTTAATAACGATCGGGCAGGTCATCACTTACCGACTAGCTTGACAGAAGTTCGTCAAATCTGGTTAGAAGTGGTGGTTACGGATGATAAAGGCACCGAGCTATTACGTTCAGGATCTAAGCAGAAGGATAATTCCTTACCTAAAGATACGGTAATATTCAATGCACATGCGGTTGATGAAAATGGCAAGCATACTGAATTTCCTTGGGAAATTAGTCACTTTACAGAGGTAAATACGATTCCACCTAAAGGACATAAAGATTCGGGTTATTTCTTTAATATCCCAGCAGAGAGTAAAAGCATTAAAGTGATCACTAAACTGCACTACCGTTCTTTCTCTCAACATTTAGCTGATCTATTACTTGGAGATGGGAAAATTGTTGTGCCATCGGTAGAAATGGTCAATGTCGAAAAAGATTATGCAACCGAAAATGGCAAAATCGTACCTGAAAAATCATCTGATAAAGCTGATGCGCATCATTAGGAGGAAATAATGAAATTAAGCCCGTTATATTTAATTACCACCTTAATGCTTAGTCCTGTTTCAAGCTTTGCTGCTGATGATACCCCCATCGATCAAATGATGGGGGCGGCTAAAGATATGATGCAGCAAGGTAAAGATACGGCTAAAGAAATGGGTCAATCTGCTAAGGATATGGCTCAACAAGGCAAAGATGCTGCTAAGGAAATGAGTCAATCTGCGAAAGATATGGCAGAGGAAGCTAAACAGAATGCTGATAAAGTGCTAAAGGAAGCCAAAGAAACCTCAGAATCCATTCGTGATGAAATTTCTCAAGACTTTCGGGCAGCAACGATAGAGCAGGATGCTAAAAGCTTTAAATGGACTCAATCACTCATTGAAGAAGTAGCTAAGGGTGATCCTAAAAAAGGAGAAACCCTTGCTAAGCAAGCAAGATGCTCAAAATGTCATGGTGATACGGGGGTCAGTGATGAAGATGATACCCCTAGTATTGCAGGGCAAATTGCCGCCTATAGTTACAAGCAACTGCATGATTACAAAGCAAAAAATCGTGACGATCGTGATATGCTTAAAAAGGTTAAAAAGTTGAGTAATCAAGATATGATTGATATTTCTGCTTGGTATGCAACACAAAAAACTGAAGCAATGGCAGGGGATAAAAAGGGTAAAAAAATTCCCGTTTTAGCCAATAAAGGTGATAAAAAACGCTTTTTAATTGCCTGTGATACTTGTCATGATAAAGATGCGATGAAACGCGGTTTTCAAACACCCATTATTGAAGGGCAAAAACCTGAGCATTTTGTCGAGACAATGATGGCATTTAAAGAAGGTGATCGAACCAATGATCATTACAAATTAATGCAAAATATTGCTTCAAAATTAACGGAAGATGAAATAAAAGAGTTGGCTGGCTATTACGCTGCTAAGCCAATGCCAGAATAGATAATTAAGGAGAACCTTATGAAAAGAAGACATTTTGTAAAAAATACCTTGGTCGCAGGAGTGGCTGCCAGTTTTGCCAGTTCTCAATTATGGGCTGAAGAACCTGCAAAACCAGCAGAGACAAAGGCAGCAACAACACCAGAAGCCGCGAGTACAAGTACCGATGCCGGCTCCACTTCTGCTTTTGATGCAGAAAATGTAGCGGATGTTTTAAAAGCATTAGGCGCAGAAAAAGCGGAGACATCCGACAAAATCACTTTAGGTGCGCCTGATGTAGCAGAAAATGGCGCAGTTGTTCCGATTACGATTGAAACGACATTAGAAAATGTGACTGAAATGAGCATTATTGCCGAAAAGAATGTGCGTCCTTTATCGGCTAGCTTTGAGTTAAGCCCTGAAATAGCAGGTTTGGTTGCAACTCGTATTCGTATGGGTAAATCAGGCAAGGTGATTGTATTAGTCACTTCAGGCGATAAAATTTATACATCAGAAAAACAAGTCAAAGTGACCGCAGGCGGTTGTTAAAACTAACATAATAGGAGATTACAATGGCAGGCATTAAGCTTAGAGCAAAAGAAAAAGGCGGAGTTGTGACGGTTAAAACCATTATGAACCATGTAATGGAATCAGGTCGTCGTAAAGATAAGGAAAGCGGGGAAACAATTCCTGCACACTACATTAAAACAGTGACTTTAATGATTGCTGATAAACCCTTATTAAAAGCTAATTGGAGTGGCTCTATTTCCAAGAATCCTTATCTTTCATTTAAATACAAGGGTGCAAAAGGTGAAACCTTAAAGCTAAAATGGGAAGATAACAAAGGTGAAACCGCTACAGCGGAGACTACAATAAAGTAGTCGTATCCACATAAATTAAGGGTGAGAGGATTGAGGTATTTTTCTCTCCTTTTACTCATAATTTAAGTCATTTAATTTAAATCGTTAGCAATATTTTATATTCAAATTTTAACGCTGTAATTATTGTTTCCCCCTTGATAAATATGGGTCATCCTCATGAAAGTATCACCGAAAACACGCTTTAATCTTCAATTGCCTTATATCATTATGGCTTTAACATTTTGTTTTAGCCCTTTTATATATGCAACTGAAATAATTACGGTTACAAAATTAAAATCGCAAACAACCTCTATATTAGGTAGTTCAGTTATTCCTAAAAAGCAAGTGTTACTCTCTGCTCAGATAGCAGGAAGAGTTATATCTTTGCAAGGTAAAGTGGGTACAGCGTTTAAACAAGGTGATGTTATTGCCGAGATTGATGCCAGTGGTTTATTAGCCCAACGTGCTCAAATGATGTCGCAAATATCAGCAGCCCAAGCGAACTTACATAATGCAAAAACGCAATATCAACGTGAAATAGTTTCACCTAAACGTGATGATATTTCTGCGATGCCAGGGTTTGGTGTACCCGCGATGATGGATCAGTATATGACTCGTCCAATGGCGGATATGATGGGAAACAACAATAGTAGCCTGAATAAACAGGCAGATTTAGTTAATATTCAATCCAATGTTGCACAAGCGAATTTTGCGTTACAGCAAACGATAGCACAATTGCAACAATTAGATTCCTCGTTACGTAATACAAAAACCATTGCGCCTTTTGATGGTATTATTTTAACCAAACAGGTTGAAGTTGGTGATACCTTACAAGCTGGACAGCCATTAGTCTCTTTTGGCTATATTAAGCAATTACAGCTCTCTGCGGATGTTCCATCCACATTGGTTCTGCACTTAAAACAAGGCACAAAAGTAGTGGCAAAAGTAGCTACTCATCCTCCCGTTCAAGCGATCATTGCAGAGATACACCCAATTGCAGATCCACAACGCCATACGATTGTGGTTAAATTTGATTTACCTGAAGGCATACTGGCTTCTCCCGGTATGTATGCAGAAGTGATGTTACCGATGTCAAATAAGAATCAAAAAAGTATTATCACGATTCCAGCATCGGCTTTACTCAAAGGACGTAGTTTACCGAGTGTACTGGTGATGGAGGGTAAAAGTTCTGCCCTACGTTTAGTCCGTTTAGGCTCAAGGCAAAATAATGGTTTTGTAGAAGTCTTATCAGGTTTAAAAACAGGCGATCAAATTGTTAATCGTCCTCCTGCTGGGGTGACATCAGGTTGGGTGCCTCAAAATGGACAATAAACAGAATCAAGATACGGCACCGAAAGTACAACATAGTTTAGGCATTGCGGGAGGAATGGCAAAAGCCTTTATTACTTCACCTCTGTCTTTACTCTTATTACTGAGCTTTTTTGCGATTGGTGCATTGGGACTAATGAGTACCCCACGCCAAGAAGATCCACAAATATCCGTGCCGATGGCCGATATTTACGTAAACTATCCCGGTGCTTCAGCGAAAGAAGTCGAAAGTTTAATTGCACGCCCCTTAGAAGGCATTTTGTCTGAGATGACAGGTGTTGATCATGTTTATTCTATTTCTAAGCATGGTATGGCAATGGTGACAGTACAATTTGAAGTCGGTGAAAATTTTGAAAATTCACTGGTCAAATTGTATAACAAGCTTGCCTCGAATCAAGACAGCATTCCTAGTGGAGCAATGCAACCTTTAATTAAGCCCAAAAGTGTTGATGATGTCCCTGTGGTGACATTAACCCTTTGGTCAAATAGTGTTGATGATGCTAGTTTACGCCTCGTGAGTTTAGATTTATTGCGTTCATTGCGCGAAGTGCCAAATACCAGTCAAAGCTTTATTGTGAGTGGACGACAAGAGCAAGTACGAGTTGAAATTCTACCTGAACGCTTAGCGGCTTATGGACTTTCGCTGGATCGTGTTGCTAATACCATTCGTAGTGCTAACGCGGAACGCCAAGCAGGTTCAGTTGAACCAAATAAAACGGCTGTTCAAGTCTATACAGGATCATTTTTGAGTTCGGCCGAAGATATTAATCGTCTTATGCTAACGGTGGTGGGCGGTCGTCCTATTTACGTGCGGGATATTGCTAATGTTATTGCTGCTCCTAGCGTTGCGACTAAAACTGTTGGTTACTACACAGGTACACATCAAGATACAGACAAGGAAGTGGCGATTAATGCCCCTGCTGTCACCATTGCCATTGCCAAAAAACACGGTACAAATGGTGTTGAGGTTTCCGAAGCGATTATTGCTAAAGTTGAATCCTTAAAAGGACGCATGATTCCTGATGATATACATGTTGAAGTCACCCGCGATTATGGGGCATCGGCTAAAGAAAAGGTCAATCACCTTTTAATGAAATTAGTGATTGCAACGGGTATTGTGACACTGTTAGTTTTCTTCTTCCTTGGCTGGCGTGCGGCTTTAGTGGTTACACTGGTCATTCCATCGGTTATTACAACGACAGTATTTGCTGCATGGTTATTGGGTTTAACCATTGATCGAGTTAGCTTATTTGCCTTAATCTTCTCGATTGGTATTTTAGTTGATGATGCCATTGTGGTCGTTGAAAATATCTACCGTCGTTGGCTACTTGCCCATAATTTAGATACAGAAGTTGCCGTTGATGCGGTGCGTGAAGTGGGTAATCCGACTATTTTGGCGACTGCAACAGTAATCGCTGCTTTAATCCCAATGGGTATGGTAGGTGGAATGATGGGGCCTTATATGTCACCCATTCCTATTCTTGGTTCAGTCGCAATGGTGATTTCTTTATTTGCTGCATTTGCCTTTACGCCATGGCTAACTTATCGCTTTAAACCTAGCTTAAATAACCTTGATGCCGCCGCAGAAAAAGAACATCGTCAAGCGGCGATAATGGAAAAAATGTTTCGTGGCATTATTATTCCATTGATTCGTGATACCCGAAAAGGCTATGCCTTAATTGCCAGTATTGTGGTGGTATTCTTTCTCTTTATGGGACTGTTCTACACTAAAGATGTCAAAGTTAAAATGTTGCCTCTGGATAATAAACCTGAATTCAATATCGTGATTAATTTCCCTGAAGGAACAGGTTTACCCACTACGGCGAACTTAAGCGATAAACTGGCAAGAGTGCTAAAGGAAATACCTGAAGTCACAGCCTTACAAACTTATTCAGGTACAGCATCACCCTTTAACTTTAATGGTTTTGTTCGACATTACTATTTACGTCAATCACCTTGGCAAGCCGATATACAAGTGCAACTAGTGCATAGTTCCGAGCGAGATCGTAGCAGTCACGAGATTGCTGATGAAGCTCGAGCCAAGTTAACACCGCTGGCTAAAGCCGCTGGTGCGAAAATCCAAATTGTTGAAATGCCGCCGGGACCACCTGTATTACAATCTGTTGTTGCGGAGATTTATGGTCCTGATGCTGAAACGCGTCGTCAAGTCGCCCGTGATGTGACTAAAATGTTTGAGCAAGCGGAACATTTAGCCGATGTTGATAATTTAATGGAAGCAGAACACAGCATCTTACGTTTTCATGTCAATACAGAAAAAGCTCAGCGTAATAATATCTCGGTAGATGATATTAATCGTGCTGTTGAAATGGCAATGGGCGGCTTTGTATTAGGTGATATTAAAGGCAATACACACTTGCAACAAACTCAACTTGAATCTAAACCAATTATTATTCAAGTGCCTTTAGCGGTTCGCTCTCAAATCAATCGGCTGGTTCAACTGCCTGTCTCTAATCGCCGAGGTCAATCGGTGGTTTTATCCGAGCTAGGCTACTTTGCACATGAAGCTGAAGATGCACCGATTTATCATAAGGATTTACGTCCTGTGGAATTCGTCACCGCAGAAACCGTGGGTGAGTTCGCTGCACCTGTGTATGGACAGTTTGAGGTGGAAGAGATTATTAAACAATCAGGCTATAAAACTCCTGATAATGTTGAGCTAAAAACGTTTTGGGGAATTCTAGATTCTGCTAAAGAAAATACCAGTCAATTTGATTGGGGGGGTGAATGGACCGTTACATGGGATACTTTCCGTGATATGGGCATTGCCTTTATTGGTGCATTGATCCTTATCTATATGGTGATTGTGGCACAATTTGGTAACTTCGTTTTACCTGCTGTGATTATGGCTCCAATTCCATTAACACTGATTGGTATTATGCCCGGACATTGGATTATAGGTGCAGACTTCTCTGCGACTTCAATGATTGGCTTTATTGCTTTAGCAGGTATTATCGTTAGAAACTCTATTTTATTGGTCGATTTTGCGCGGCAATGTGTGATTGAAGAAGGGCTTTCGGTAACAGAAGCGGTGATTAAATCCTGTGAAGCCCGAACCCGTCCGATTGCTATTACCGCATTAGCTTTAATTGGTGGCTCAATGGTTATCTTGGATGATCCTATCTTTCAAGGCATGGCGGTTTCACTGATCTTTGGTGGCGCAGTTTCTACTATTTTAACCCTATTAGTCATTCCACTGGGCTGTATCAGTGCAGGTGAAGCACTCGCAGGAAACACTAAAAAATAGTATCAATACCGTTTATAGTAACGAATAATTTTAAATAGGCGATAAAATATGCAAAGCATTATGGATTTCCTCAGCTTTAAAACCTTTATTAGCCCCTATATTTTAATTATTTGTTACTTTATCGGTGCGATTATTATCCCCATTACTAGTATATTTTTAGTCAATTGGGCAAAGAATAAATGGATAAAACCTAAATATTATTCAACTTTAAAGCATAAAATATTACCTTCCTTAACGATTCGTATTTATTCCGTTATTTTAGCCATTATTTTATTTATTAGCTTAGAAATTATGTGGCGGATGTTATTTGAATTTCTAATTGCTTATCTACAAATAAGAGAGGTATTAATTTCCATAACAAATTTGTAAATGATATATATCATTTATTTTTATCTATTTTCTCATTAAATTAGTTTAAATATGGATAAAAAAACCTATGAAAAACATTAATAAAGCTAAATGGTGGAAAACACCTTTAACAAAAGAACTTATTATTATATTAATCATTAAATTATTAATCATTATTGTGATTTATCAATGGTGGTTTGGTAACCCTGTGTCACAATCAGAACGAAATATTGAACAACACTTATTAGGTAATTTTAATACAAGAGGAGAAAGTCATGATTCCAGATGATGTCGTCGATATATCGCGGCTACAATTCGCAGTCACTGCTTTATATCATTTTCTATTTGTACCCCTTACTTTAGGGATGACCTTTATCTTAGGAATTATGGAATCTGTCTATGTGATGACAGGTAAACAAGTCTATAAAGATATGGTGAAATTTTGGGGTAAATTGTTTGGCATCAACTTTGCGTTAGGCGTAACGACGGGTCTAACAATGGAATTCCAGTTCGGGACGAACTGGGCGTATTACTCCCATTATGTCGGTGACATTTTCGGTGCGCCACTCGCTATTGAAGGCATGATGGCTTTCTTTCTTGAATCCACCTTTGTCGGACTATTTTTCTTTGGTTGGGATCGACTCACCCGCGTTCAACATCTTATCGTAACGTGGATGATGGCAATTGGTACGAGTTTGTCTGCACTCTGGATTCTTATTGCCAATGGTTGGATGCAAAATCCTGTTGGGACAGAATTTAATATTGCGGCTATGCGAATGGAAATGACTAGTTTTTCTGAGGTTGTCTTTAATCCTGTTGCCCAAGTTAAATTTATTCATACTGTTGCAGGCGGTTATGTCACAGGGGCAATGTTTGTCCTCAGTATTAGTGCTTATTATTTATGGAAAAAACGGGATGTAGGGTTTGCAAAACGTTCCTTTGCCGTTGCTGCAGGCTTTGGTATGGCTTCAATTTTGTCGGTGATTTTATTGGGCGATGAAAGTGGTTATAAAGCAGGAGAAGTACAAAAATACAAACTCGCTGCAATTGAAGCCGAATGGGAAACAGAAGAAGCACCTGCTGCATTTACCTTATTTGGAATTCCTGACCAAGAAGCACAAGAAACGCATTATGCGGTTAAAATTCCTTATGTCATGGGTATTATTGCAACCCGTTCTTTAACTGAAGAAGTAACAGGAATTAAGGACTTAATCGAACAAAATAAAGCCCGTATTCGGCAAGGTATGTTGGCTTATGCATTGTTTGAAAAGATTCGTAAAAAAGAGGCCTCGGAAGCTGAGCAAACACAATTTCTAGAATTGCGTAAAGACCTTGGTTATGGCTTGTTATTAAAACGTTACGCACCCAATGTCGTTGATGCGACTCAAGCACAAATTGATGAAGCCGCTAAAAATAGTGTCCCCAGAGTTGCGCCCTTATTCTTTGCCTTCCGTGCAATGGTATTTTCAGGTTTTTGGATGTTATTAGTATTTGCCATCGCGTTCTATACTACGGCAAAGCGTACCGCCTTTAATAATAAATATGTATTAATAATGGCAATGGTGAGTTTACCGTTCCCTTGGATTGCAATTGAATCAGGCTGGATTGTGGCGGAAATGGGAAGGCAACCGTGGGCAATTGGTGAAATATTACCAACCGCAATGGGCGTTTCTTCCTTAAGCTATGGTGATGTTTTAGGCAGCTTAATCGGCTTTGTAGTGTTCTATACCCTCTTACTCATTATTGAAATGTTCCTAATGGTCAAGTTCGTTAAATTAGGCCCAAGTAGCTTACATACAGGTCGTTATTATTTTGAAAAAAATAGTACGAAAAGTAAGGATTCACATTCCAGTCAGTCAAATCAATCTTTAAAGGAGTCCTAAATAATGTTATTAGATTATGAATCACTAAAGTTACTCTGGTGGGCATTGATTGTGGTCATGTGGATTGCATTTGCTTTAACGGATGGCTTTGATTTTGGTATTGCGGCTTTATTACCTTTTATTGGTAAAACAGATAATGAACGACGGGTGATGATTAATACCATTGCCCCTCACTGGGACGGCAATCAAGTTTGGTTAATCCTTGCAGCAGGGGCATTATTTGCAGCATGGCCATTAGTCTATGGTGCGGCCTTCTCAGGGTTTTACTTTGCTATGTTAATGGTATTATTTGCCTTATTTTTCCGTCCTGTTGGCTTTGATTATCGCTCTAAAATCGATGATAAACGCTGGCGTACTAGTTGGGATTGGGCATTATGCTACGCAGGCATTGTACCGCCGCTTATTTTTGGCGTGGCAATTGGTAACTTATTTTTAGGTGTACCGATGCAATACGATGAGTATTTGCGGGTTTACTATCAAGGTGGATTTTTTGGTTTATTACACCCCTTTGCATTATTAGCAGGACTATTGGCCGTTGCTTTATTAACCATGCATGGTGCAGCTTACTTAATGGTGAGAACTGATCCTAATGCAGCAGTACATCAACGGGCGAGAGAAGTATTAGGTAAGTTGGCTTTAGTTGTATTGGGTTTATTTACACTAGAAGGTATATGGCTGTGGTTAGGTATTGATGGTTTTCAAATTACGAGTGTGATTGATGGTAATGCACCTGCGAACCCACTCTATAAAACTGTTAGCACCGATTTAGGCTCATGGTTAGTCAACTATATACATTATCCATTGAGCATTATTGCACCTATTATGGGATTAGGTGGCGCATTACTTGCCTTTTTTATGGCAAAAGAGGCTAAACCTGGTCTGGCACTGTTAGGTACGGTAAGTAGTGTGATCGGTGTTGTATCAACAGCCGCATTTTCTCTCTTCCCTTTTATTATGCCTTCCAGTCTCAATCCCAATCATAGTTTAACAATTTGGGATGCAACCTCTAGTCATTTAACACTGAATGTTATGTTGATTGCTACTTTGATCTTTTTACCGATATTAATTGGCTATACCATCTGGTGTTATCGGGCTTTGTGGGGAAAAATCACCGAGCAATTCATTGTCGATAATGATCATTCACTTTATTAAGGAGAAAAAATTATGTGGTATTTTGCATGGTTTTTAGGAGTATTACTGGCTTGTTCATTCGGTATTATCAATGTTTTATGGCTAGAATTAAATGGTCTAGATGACGATGAATAACGCCAATTTGGGAGATCCAAGCAGCACAAATCCTGAATTGGATCTAATCAAAGCCAGTCGTTGGGGAGTGTTTTATACACTTCCTGCACGACTGCTTTCTTATCTGGCAGCGATTGCAATAACGGCTTATTTATTTGTTTTTCCTGCCTCAATTGCGAGCTCAGCAAATGATGTTAACCATTTATTATTAACACTATTATTATTAGGCACATCCGCAGGTTTTATACATGGTAGTGGTTTTGTGCCACAACTATTGATCTTTAGGATATTATTTAGCCCCTTATTTGCATGGCCTGCATTATTATTTGGAATTATTTATCTTGTTATTTGATGTTAAATCATTTCAATATTTAGCATTTTTCCTATATATTCATTCTTCCCTCTCTATAAATAAAGGAGATATAGAATGCAACGCCGCTATTTTTTAAAAGCATTATGCAGCCTGCCTGCGATGAGTTTAGTCCCTGTTTCTGCTCTGCTAGCAGATGATACTGCACAGGGGTTAGAAACTATTATCAATATTATTCAGTCCGATAGTCGATTAAATCGACGTGTTAGTGCAGAGAATATTGTGGATGCAGTGGCTTGTGCGCGGAGAATGAATGAAATTATTATCGAAGCCATTAGCCAAACAGGTGCAGCGAATGATAATCAGATTACCACCGTTGATACACGGGAAATAAACGACTATATTTTCCATAATTATCGTGAGGAATGGATTGTTATCCACGGTGATGATGAAGATAATGGTGAAGATACAGGTTTCCATAAAGTCCGTGGTGATGGTGCACGCACCCGTTTATTTGGTAAAAATGCCATCAATCGCGTTGCCGATAGTATCTACCATTTAGGTTTTGAGAGTCATCGTAAAAATCGTCTTTTAAATGAAGATGGTAATAATAATGCCAGTTATAAAAAAGTAGCTGAATGGTTAGATGAATTACTACGCCATGATTTAGAGACAGGCATTTATGTCAACCCTGAAATTCGTGAAGTAGTTGGTAATACGGGTACAGGTTTAGATAACACCATTGATATTATTTATAATGATATTGGGCTACAAAAGCGTATTTCATTGGGTGATATTCGTGTTGGTACAGCATCTGCTAATCGCATGAATGCTTGGATTATCGAAGCCATCACGACCGTTGCAAGTGATCGTATTAATGGTACATTAACGATTGATGATACTAGAAATATAAATGTTTATCTTGTTGAAAACCAAGCAGAACAATGGGCAATGGTACACGGTGATGATGAAGCGACGGGGGAAGAAACAGGTTTCCATAAAGTACAAAGTGATGGGGCAAAAACTCGATTATATGGAAAAAATGCCGTTAACAAAGTACTGGATGGAATCTACCATTTAGGTTTTGAAACACCCCATAACAATCGTCTTTTAAATGAAGATGGTGATAAAAATGCCAGTTTTAAACGGGTGACGGAATGGCTTAATAGACTCTTAGTGAATGATCTAAGTCCTACATAATTGATATTTAATGACTCACTGATGTTACGCAGTGGAATTGAAACTAAAATAGTTTAAAGTGAATATTTTTTTATAACTTATTGATACTTCGTTACGGATGCTTAACACCAGTGGTTAATAGAGAACTAAATTATCACAATGAATCAATTCAGTGCGATTTAAAAATCCTCATTATTAGGAGAACTTTGTTTCTGGCTCCCACTCAAAACCCACAATATTACGGCTGATACGACTAAACTCAATGCCGACTAGAAAAATTTGATTTTTGCTATCTTGATACTTAGCGGCATAATTCTTATCTTTAATTTGTTGTAATGCACTTCCATCAGATTTATCACTATCTAATACTTTGAATTCAAATAAGTACACTTGTTTCTTATTATTATGAGGCGAGTTGAATAGTACGCTAATATCAATCCGCCCTTTATTACTAGTATCTTCGGGAATAAGGTCAAAATCGAGTGAATACAAATAAGCATACATCACAGAAGCATAATAGCCTTCATAAGCAGAAATATTATTTCTACTGTAATTATTGTACGGAATATTATCGAATAGAACCCGAATATTCATTTCTAACTGTTGAAAGTCTTGATTAAAAAAAGAATTATGAATTGAATCCAATGATTGTGTTTTTTGTGTTAAATAGTTTTGTAAAAAATAGTGGTTTAGGGATTGTCGTACTTCAAAATTAGGGTAACTTAAT
>WFRR01000060.1 GCA_015486375.1 Thiotrichaceae bacterium | reverse complement strand
GTATTGGTGCAGCTTTTTTGCTGAATCATCGGGGAAATTTCTACACGCCGACCTTACCAAAAACCCAAGCAGGCTACACGAGAATGGAAAAGTTCTGTGAGGTGCAAGACACTACTACAGAAGTGAACCCACCTACAAATAATAATCCAATACCAGCAGTCGCATCACATCCCAAACAAGCAGAATCTAAACCTTGCTGCCAAACAGAATGTGAGCAACATAAATCTGCCCCTAATCAATCTAATCCTACCGAAGTTGAAGTTAAAGCAACCTCAGAAACAGATAACCATTCAACTCAAAATACTAACAGCAGTAGTTTTGATTGGACTCAAACAGAAATGCCCATACTTCCCAAAAGTATTGAAGCCAGCAACCACGCTAAAATTTATGCCATTTTCAAACAAGGCACACTAGATCATGCTAAGAATGCCCTCAGCGTTTTTACTGAGATGGAAAGTAAAAAAGTAATCCACAGTCCCACAGGTTTACTGATTTCACTTAGCCAATCTGCACAAAAAGGGGAACTCACCTTACCTGATAGTAGCCCTCAAATTGATTTATCTAATGTCCCTCTTTGCGCGGCACACTTACCTTACAACCCTGAACAAGTAGAAATTGATGGACAACGCATCCAAGATAGAGTTGTCAGACAAGCTAAAGCGAAAAAAGCAGCTCAAGCAGCAGAACAAGTAAAACAAAATACTACAAGCCAAGACGGTGTAAAAACAAACTCAAAAGCCAAGCAAACAGAAGAAGATGACTTTCCCAGCACAGGCAGTTTGAGCAGTATGATGAGATACTTACACGCAAAAAATGAGAAGTTTCTTAAGTCATGTGAGTAGCAAAATCACAGTACGCGTTAAACCAATAGACAAGCCTTTAAAAAGCCAAACTCAATAACGCGACTTTCTAAAAATTAAGCTAAGACACATCTAAGCCAAGGAATGTTCAAACATTCAGAAATTCCCCTACCTAAAAAAAGCTAATGACTCGCTTAAAATATAGAATTTACCTCCTACCGCCTAAAAAAATTCAATCATTCACTCAAAATATAAAATCTTTTTTTTTCTAAATTCAATCCTAACTCAGCCTAAATAATCCGCTCAAAAATTCCCGAACTTAGGGAGTTATTCCCAAATTTTGGTAAACCTTACCCAAATCTCGGGAGCATTTCCCGAAACTTGGTAACATACAGATATATACCTTTAACAGCTCTTTAGCCTTATAAATAAATACCACAACAGCTTTACGCAGCACTGCATAGAAATATACCCGCAAGGCAAAATATAAAAATAATAGTAATCGGGTTGTGGTTGTTAAAACGGTTAAGAGCTTAAGAGCCAGAGAGTTGAGTTCAGAGGGGAATTCCAAACCTAATGGAGAACAGCATACCTTCCGATCCAATTGAATCAAGGAGCTTCCCTACGGGACTCCTCCATGACACAATCGGCTCTACAGGTATTTTATTCACCATGAGGATTGGAATTATTAACAACCTACGTTGTTGCAGTCTTTACTGGGATAAATTTGTACTTCTGTACACAAGCACAAAATGGGGTAGAAACTTTTAGCAATGCAGCAAGAAAATACAAGCATTTATATTATTGGTCTAGGGGTTGCGGAAGAAAATAACCAAACCTATTTATCTACAGCGGCGCAACAAGCACTACAAAACAGTTCTATTGTAATTGGCTCAGAACGCCAACAACAACTGATTGCCCATTACTTGCGTCCTGAGCAAGCGTTATTAGATTATCCCTCTCCTTTTTCTGAACTTAAACGGCTATTACAACAGCACTCTCAACGTCAGATTACCGTCTTAGCCTCGGGTGACCCCCTGTTTTATGGCATCGGTACATGGATTAGCCAACACTTTCAGCCAAATCAATATTATTTTTATCCCAATATTTCCAGTATTCAGGTTGCTTTTGCACGCATTAAACAAGCATGGCAAACCGCGACTATTATTAGTTTGCATGGGCGAGCCTTAGTTAGTTTACGTCCACAGCTTCGTAATCGTGGCTGGTATGCACTATTGACCGATCAATATAGTCAACCACAACAAATTGCCGCAGAACTCATACAGCAGGGTTTTGGACAATCTAAGCTATGGATTTGTGCTGCATTAGGCACAGAAGAAGAATCTGTACAAGCCTTTGACTGCCAAAGCTTGTCTCAAACCACACAAACGTTTCACCCTTTACACGTCACCTTGGTTTATACCCAAGGTAAAGCCTATTATTTGCCGAGCTTTGCAGGCATTGAAGATCGACATTTTGAAACAGGTCGTCTGGCTGGCAAAGGCATGATTACTAAAAAACAGATTCGGCTGGCAGCCTTAAGTTTATTGCAAACAGAGCATAATGATATTGCATGGGATGTCGGGGCAGGTTGTGGTGGTATGGCGGTCGAATGGGCTTACTGGCACTTACATAGCCAGTTATATGCTATTGAGTCTCATCCAGAGCGTTTGAACTATTTAGAAATTAATCGACAAAAGTTTGGTGTTGTTAAAAATTTACAGATTGTGACGGGTATAGCACCGCAAGCATTAGACTCCTTACCTAACCCTGATAAAGTTTTTATTGGCGGTAGCAATGGGGCAATGTTAGACATTCTTGCCTATTGTTGGCACAGTCTAAACACCGCAGGCTGTATCGTTATTTCTTGTGTAACCGAAGAGTCTCAATATGAAGTCAGGCAGTTTATTAATGGTATTAACAAAAATGCAGTTAAAAATGGTTTAGATCCTCAGACGATGATGCAAGTTGAGCAATTAAGCTTAGCCGTTTCCCATGCTGAAGATCTAGCCAATAAAACCATTATGCGCCCTCAGTTAGCCGTGCAATTAATCAAGATTAGTAGAAAATTACCTGTTATCCATCTTGAAACTGAAACGATGATTTAATCCATACCAAGTGAATTTATCCTATGAATCCAATCAAGAAAGCCTGTTTTTATGGTGTCGGAGTGGGAACGGGTGATCCTGAATTACTGACCTTAAAAGCTGTTCGTTGTATTGAATCCGCTGATATCGTTTGTTATTTAAAAACCAGTACAGGACAAACCTTAGCCCGTGATATTGCTCAGGCACATTTAGGTAGACAAAACGAATTTGCAATTGTCATGCCTGCGATGCAAATCGAACGACAGCAAATTAATCAAGCCTATGATGTAGCAGCAAAGCAAATTGCAAACTATTTACAACAAGATAAAAGCGTCGCTTTTCTTTGTGAAGGTGATCCCTTCTTTTTTGGTTCTTATATTTATCTTTATCAACGCTTGATTAAACAATTTACTTGTCAAACGATTGCAGGGATTAGTTCAATTCATGCCAGTGCTGCCTTAGCGGGTATTCCTCTAGTACAGCAAAAGGATAATTTAGCCGTGCTTTCTTGTCGAAATACAGATCAAGAACTATTATCTGCCCTGAAAAATTTTGCTTCCGTCGTGATTATGAAAGCAGGTAAACACCGCGCTCGGCTTTGCCAATTAATCCAAACAGCACAACGTAGTCAGGATGCCTGCTATATCGAAAGGGCAGGTCAAAAAGGAGAACGGATTGAATATAATATCAAGACTTTAAGCACAGCCTCGGGCGATTACTTTTCTTTATTTCTAATCACTAAAAATAATTAAAATACGTCATTAGCTCATCCATTTATATTTTTAAAATTTCATATCTGCACTTAATCATGACATATCTTAATAAAATTCATCACTGCAATCAGGTCGATTTTTCTGCCTATTCTCCCTTTTATATTGATAATCAACGCTATGGGCATATACCTAAACGTTTTGTCGAACACTTGCAGCAATGGAGTGATATTTTTCAGATTAGCACCGATAAAGTGCAACTAAATCCTGAATTAAGCACTTATCAACAACGTAGTGAAGCACTCGCACCCGTCTTAGATCATTTACATCAGACAGGTGTTATTGATACATGGGTGGGTGAACTCTATCCTGTTAATCATGCTTATGCTGAAAAAGGCGTAATGCAAATTGAACGGGCTGCCGCTTTATACTTTGGGGTACGTTGCTACGGTGTACACATGAACGGCTTAGTCAAAAAGTCGGATGGCATTTATGTATGGGTTGCGGTACGTGCCAAAGATAAGCCTTTTTTTTCAGGACGTTTGGATCAGATGGTCGCGGGGGGACAGCCTGTTGGTATCGGTTTAATGGATAATTTACTTAAAGAATGCCAAGAAGAAGCCAATCTTCCTACTGAGCTGGCTTCACAAGCCCAAGCACGCGGTTATCTCAATTATCAGATGGAAACCCAACGTGGCATTGAAACCTCCACATTATTTAATTTTGATTGTTGGCTGCCTGAAGATTTTGTCCCTGAAAATACCGATGGCGAAGTGGATAGTTTTGAACTCGTTCCGATACAAGCCGTGGCAGAATTAACTGATAATACTAGCCGCTTTAAAGATAATTGTGATTTATGCAATATTGATCTCTTGATTCGTGCGGGTATCATTACTGAGCAACACGCCGATTATCAGGAAATTACCCGATTACTGTATCAAGATAGTAAATGAGATTAATTAGAGGCTAGAAAATAACTGAATAGTCCGCATTATTAGTGACGACTCTCATTCCTTAATTATTCTCTGGATTAAAAATTTATGACATACACAGCACTTAAACACTTAATGAGCGATAAAACCATTACTTTTATTGGCGGCGGCAATATGGCACGAAGTCTTGTGAATGGCATTATCCAAGACAATAATGCGGTACGCCTTCGAGTTGCTGATCCTGATGAAACTCAACTGGATGCCATTCGCCAAAATTGGGCAGCAGTTGAAACCTTTACGGATAATCGTGCTGCAATTATCGATGCTGATGTGGTCATTCTTGCGGTCAAACCGCAGTTAATGCAACACGTTATTGAAGCTATTCAAGATTTAACCCAGCAATATAAGCCGCTGTGTATTTCTATTGCCGCAGGGGTTACTGAACAAAAACTATCAACATGGTTAGGCACTGAAATGCCAATCGTACGTTGTATGCCCAATACCCCCGCATTGGTACAAAGTGGGGCAACAGGTTTATTTGCCAACGACTATGTTTCTAAGGATCAATGTAATTTAGCAGAAAGTATTTTACGGGCTGTCGGTATTACCCTGTGGTTAGAAAAAGAATCACTCTTAGACGCGGTAACAGCACTATCAGGCAGTGGACCCGCTTACTTCTTTTTGGTTATGGAAGCTATGCAAGCTGCGGCTGAAAAAATGGGTATTGAACCTGCTGATGCACAATTACTCACCTTGCAAACAGCATTTGGTGCCGCAAAACTTGCCTTAGAAAGTGCTGACCAACCTGCTCAGTTACGCAAAAATGTAACTTCCAAAGGTGGCACAACCGAAGCGGCACTCGCAACGCTAATGGACGGTGGTTTAGTTGAATTATTTGATCAAGCACTCCATGCAGCCGAACAACGCGCCAAAGAATTAGCGAAGTAAACAGTTAGCACATACAGGTTTTTAAATAACAACAAATGATAAAAAATAAGCCAAACAACGGGCAAGGACACTAAATTTTATGGATACACTCTCTAATATCGCCATATTTCTAATTGATACATTGTTTTCTTTGTATATTAGTATTGTGGTGATTCGCTTTTTACTTGCGCTATCACGGGCTAGTTTTCACAATCAAATTTCACAGTTTATTGTCAAAGCCACCAACCCTATCTTATTTCCATTACGTCGCATTATTCCGTCAATAGGAAAAATAGACACCTCGGCAATCGTCTTAGCCTTAGCCCTAATTCTAACTAAAAGTTTCTTAATCTTGACCTTAAAAGAGGCAGATATTAACTTAATTGTCTTGTTAATTTATTCAGTCGTCGAATTAGTGCGTAGCGTAATCTGGATTTATATCATCGCATTGTTAATACAAGCTGTTTTAAGTTGGATTGCCAATAGTAATAGTGCAAGCAATCCACTCGTGGGAATTCTCTACAGCCTAACCAACCCTATTTTACGTCCCATCCGTAATGTCGTACCTAATATAGGCATGGTTGATATATCACCTTTTGTCGCGATTTTAGGTCTACATATATTGCTGATTATTGTGAATGGATTCGGTGTTTAGGTTTTAATCTATTTTAAAAAATTGTCCAATAATAGTATTACTCTAATTATTGAACAATTTTCTAAAAATAAGCTAATACCTAGAAATTCTCAGTAGAAGTAAACAAACCAACCTTTAAGTTCTTCGCAGTATAAATTGCTCGACCATCCACTTCTAATTTTGCATCAGCCAAGCCCATGACCAGACCCCGTGCAATGACACGGCGCATATCAATGCGATAAACCACTTTTTTCGCAGTTGGCAAAACTTGACCAAAGAATTTCACTTCACCTGATCCTAATGCGCGTCCATGTCCGGGATGACCTAACCAACCTAGATAAAAGCCGACCACTTGCCACATCGCATCTAAACCCAAGCAACCGGGCATGACAGGGTCGCCAGGGAAATGACATTCAAAAAACCATAAGTCAGGGTTAATATCAAGTTCTGCAATAATTTGTCCTTTACCGTACTCGCCACCGTTATCATTAATATCAACAATGCGATCCATCATCAGCATGTTGCCAACAGGAAGTTGGGCATTACCTTCCCCGAACATTTCGCCATGACCACATTGGAGTAATTCTTGTTTAGTAAAGGAGTTTTGTCTGGACATAATAATTTTTGGATTGTATTAAAAGTCCAGTAGTCTACCCGAAAAATTTAGGGGCTGTTAGCAGACAGATATGCTTATATTTAAAATAATCATGACAATTTTAACCATTGGTCAGAAAACATAGCTGAACTCAAACTGAATAAACTAATATTGCTTCCCATAACATTTAGTCTATTGCTCAACTGAAATAAGGACTTTTGTGTTAGCGTGACAATGTTTGAATAACAGTATTGAATAGAACAATGTGCATTGTGACTCAACTGGGTTTGAAGTACCCTCTGATACAAAAAATAAGCCGTATTAGCTTACTTATTCTATTTCCTTTAAGCCTGTGGATTGCTTTAATTCCAATCGATAAATATGTACCTCAATTTGCATTGAGCGATAAAATATTGCATACATTGGTTTTTTTTGGTTTTTCATTTTTATTACAGCTTGCATACCAAAATCATCACCATTTTTGGCTTAAAAATGGTTTACCTTTAATCGGATATGGCTTCTTAATTGAAATATTTCAATTACTTACTCCCTATCGATTCTTTTCTATTTGGGATGGAGTTGCTGATATGCTTGGGGTTATTATTTTTTGGGCAATATGGTTAAAATGTAAAAAAACGCATGTCTACGAATAAGGCAGGTGCAATCTTAACTTAGATGTGCTATCAATACGCTCGGGCAATTACCCTGTGGGTCGTTTTTCTTAACTCACAGAACAGCACCACTTTTGGTCTAAAAGCTGAGGATAACGGGAAAATAAGCCGTTATCGTTGTGTTGAAATCGCTTGGATATTAGAATATTAGTGAATTCTTACATAGAATTATTGTAGCCAATGTAAGGGAATGATAAACTCCCTTACCTCCTGATTAACGGTAGTATTATTATGAAAGAAGAAAAGTCAAAAACAATAGGGCTTTTACACATAGGTGCAGGCAATATGTTTGCCTCAATGATTCTTTCTGGTTTTATTATTGGCTACTTTGTTGATCAATGGCTCGATAAGACACCTATCTTTATGTTGATATTTGCTGTAATTGGCTTTATTGGCGGCATGATTCGGGTGCACGAGATGATCAGCTACGAAAACAAAGAGAGCGATAAAAATGACCCGTGATACTGAGCAGGAAGAACTTGCTCAAAAAATCACTAAAGGACGTAAAGCGCAACTTCTTGTCATTTTTGTGATCGCCTTATTATTTGCAATACGAGACATAAATCATGCAGGTGCAGCGATTTATGGTGGGGTGTTGAGTTTAGTGGTCAGTTTGACGTTAAGTTTTGCAGTGTTAAAAGCAACAGATGTATCAAAATCAGATCCGAAAACAGCCATGGGGATTCTCTATGTAAGTGCTGTCATACGTTTTATTCTGATTTTGGTCTTATTTGCTATTGGTATCGGTTGGTTAGGTTTTAATTCTATCCCATTGGTCGTCACTGCAATCGCAGCATGGTTAACAGGAATTATAGCCTCGCGCTAATAAAGTAAACCGCATTAGATAAACACCCATAGAAAGAAAAATTTAGAACTTACGTCAATGAATGACAAAATGTTTTTCTTTCATTAAGACCCAGATTTTTAATTTTCTTAGAGAGGTTCAACATGAGTGCAGCGGAGCAATCTTCTGGCGGTGGCTCGGTTGAGTATATTCAACATCACTTAGCCAACCTAAATGTCGGTGGATTCAATATTGATACCATTGGCTGGAGTTTATTTTTAGCAGGTGTCATATTATTTATGGCGCATAAGGTACGGAGTAACCTGCAAGCAGGCACACCGGGCCCTTTTCAAAATTTTGTAGAAATGATTCTGGAATTTGTGAGTACACAAGTAAAAGACTCTTTTCCAGGACATAATCCTTTAATTGCCCCTCTTGCGTTGACCGTATTTTTGTGGGTTTGGTTAATGAATTTCATGGATTTAATTCCTGTCGATTTATTACCTGCAATTGCACACGGTGTCGGTATTGAACACTTTAAAGTCGTTCCAACGACGGATCTCAATACCGCACTGGCAATGGCATTAGTTATCTTCGGTTTAACCCTTTACTACAATATTAAAGTCAAAGGTTTAGGCGGATATTTAAAGATGTTCTTATTCCACCCATTTGGAAAATATGCAATTCCTGCCAATATCGTTATGACAGGCATTGAAGAATTAGCCAAACCATTAAGTCTTGGTTTACGTTTATTCGGAAATATGTTTGCAGGTGAGCTGGTATTTTTACTGATTGCCTTAATGACCTTAGGAGCAACCCTAAGTGCAGGATTATTAATCTGGTTCCCTCTACAGGTTGTATTGGATCTTGTTTGGTTAATGTTCCATATTTTGGTTATTACGCTACAAGCCTTTATCTTTATGGTATTGACCATCGTATACCTCGGTATGGCACACCAAAAGGCGGATGAACATTAGATGTATCCTATCAATCATAAGATTTTATGCTTATGATTGATAACCCAATTTTTTATTTTTGTTTTTAATTTTTTAGTTTTTAATTTTTAGGAGATGTACTCATGACAGCTGATATGATTGCAATGATTTATGCTTACACAGCCATTGGTGTTGGTGTTATTTTAGCGGCGGCTGGTCTTGGTTCCGCGATCGGTTGGGGTTTAATTTGTGCTAAAACATTAGAAGGAATCGCACGTCAACCTGAAATGCGTCCTCAGTTAATGACCAATATGTTTGTATTCGCCGGTCTAATGGAATCTTTCCCATTCATTATTTTAGCATTTGCTATGTGGTTCTTATTCGCTAACCCATTCGTGGGTGCGCTTCAAGCTGCCATTGGTGCGCTTTAATTTTAATTAAGTTTCGACTTAATCGTGTTTTATCAGCCACTATTACCCACGGTAATATGGCTGATAAAACAAAATTTAGCGTAGCAAGAGGTATTTGAAGTGGATATAGGAATTACCCTATTCGCCCAAGTGTTGGCATTTACGATTCTCATCTGGCTTGTGAACAAGTACATGTGGGGACCGCTCAACGATGTCATGGAAGCACGTCGTGCAAAAATTTCTGATGGTCTATCTGCCTCTGAACAGGGCAAGAAAGACATGGAGCGTGCTGAACAGCAAGCTCAAGAAATGCTGAAAGAGGCTAAGCAGGAAGCTGCTAGCATCATTAATCAGGCACAAACACGTAGCTCTCAAATCGTTGACGAAGCTAAGACAACGGCGATTGAAGAAGCCGACCGCGTAAAAGCGGGCGCACAAGCCGAAATTGATCAGGAAGTTAATCGTGCCAAAGAAGCTTTGCGTAAGCAAGTTTCAGATTTGGCTTTGATTGGAGCAAGTAAAGTTCTAGGCAAAGAGATTGACGCCAAAGCACATCAAGATGTGCTGAATGATTTAGTTTCCCAACTATAGGTCGTTATTATGTCTGAATTAACGACTACCGCACGTCCATATGCACGAGCAATTTTTGAATTAGCCAGTGAGACTGACACATTAACAAAATGGTCAGAAACCTTGCAATTTATGGCAGCCGTTGTTGCCAACGAAGACGCTCGTCATTTGCTCGACAATCCCAAGTTAACTAAGCAAGAAGCGGCAAACGTACTACTCACCCTTTGTGGCGAACAATTGGATGAGCAAGCACAAAACCTTGCCAAACTACTTGCAGAAAACTCACGCATTCCTGTCATTCCTGCAATTTCGAGCTTATTTGAAGCTTTGAAAACAGAAGTGGAAGGCAGTATTGATGTACAAGTGACATCAGCCTTTGAAATGAGTGAGAGCGCGCAAACAGCAATGTCAGATGCGCTAAAAGGTAAACTTGGTCGAGAGGTTAATTTATCTGTTGAGATTGATACGTCAATCATCGGCGGAGTAATTATACGAGCCGGTGATATGGTAATAGATGGTTCGATTCAAGGTCGTCTGCAAAGCATGACCCAAACCTTGAATGGATAAGAGGAATAGCAAATGCAATTAAACCCAACTGAAATCAGTGACTTAATCAAAGCAAGAATTCAAAGCTTTGAAACCAGCACTGAAGCACGCACAGAGGGGACAATTGTTTCACTAATGGACGGTATCGTCCGCATTCACGGTCTAGGCGACGTGATGTCTGGTGAAATGATCGAGTTCTCAAACGGTGCCTACGGACTTGCGCTCAACTTAGAGCGTGATTCTGTCGGTGCAGTAGTCTTAGGTGACTACAAAGGTATTACTGAAGGTGATACTGCAAAATGTACAGGTCGTATTCTTGAAGTTCCTGTTGGCGCAGGCTTACTCGGACGCGTTGTTAACGCACTCGGTGCCCCGCTCGATGGTAAAGGTGCAATTGATAACGACGGCTTTAACCCCGTAGAGCGTCAAGCACCGGGCGTTATTGATCGTCAATCTGTTAATGAACCATTAGAAACAGGTACAAAAGCACTGGATGCAATGGTTCCTGTCGGTCGTGGTCAACGTGAATTAATCATCGGTGATCGCCAAACAGGTAAAACAGCGATTGCAATTGATGCGATTCTCAACCAAAAAGGTAAAGACGTTCAGTGTATCTATGTTGCTGTCGGTCAAAAGGCCTCTTCGGTTGCAGGTATCGTGCGTAAACTTGAAGAACATGGTGCATTAGATTACACCATTATCGTTGCTGCGAATGCTTCTGACCCTGCCTCAATGCAGTATCTTGCTCCTTATGCAGGTTGTGCAATGGGTGAATACTTCCGTGATCGCGGTCAAGATGCACTGATTGTTTATGATGATCTAACTAAGCAAGCATGGGCATACCGTCAAGTATCACTGCTTCTACGTCGTCCTCCTGGACGTGAAGCGTATCCCGGTGATGTCTTCTACTTACATTCCCGTTTACTAGAACGTTCTTCACGCGTTAATGCAAAATACGTTGAGCGTTATACTAACGGTGCAGTGACAGGTAAAACAGGTTCTTTAACCGCATTACCGATCATTGAAACCCAAGAAGGTGATGTTTCTGCCTTTGTACCGACTAACGTAATTTCGATTACAGATGGACAGATCTTCCTTGAAACAGATTTGTTTAATGCGGGTATTCGTCCTGCGGTACATGCAGGTTTATCCGTATCACGAGTTGGTGGTTCAGCACAAACAACGATTATCAAAAAACAAGGGGGGGGTATCCGTCTTGATTTAGCTCAGTATCGTGAATTGGCAGCATTCTCACAGTTTGCATCTGACCTTGATGAAGCAACACGTAACCAGTTAGAACGCGGTAAACGTGTTACAGAATTGATGAAGCAAGCCCAGTATTCTCCTTTGAATACCGCTGAAATGGCATTCACATTGTTTGCAGCGAATGAAGGCTTCCTTGATGATGTCGATGTTGACAAAGTTGTGGATTTTGAAGCAGCGATGTTAAGTACCGTCCGAGCAGATCACAAAGAATTTTTGGATAGTATTTATGCAACGGGTGATTTCAACGACGAAATTGCAGGTAAAATGCGCTCAGTGCTTAAGAATTTCAAATCTAAAGCCACTTGGTAGTGGGAGGATAATCTCATGGCAGGTGTAAAAGAGATTCGCACACAGATCGAGAGTATCCAAAGTACGCGAAAGATCACTAAAGCAATGGAAATGGTTGCGGCAGCAAAAATGCGTAGGGCCAAAGAGCGTATGAACGCTTCTCGCCCTTATGCAGATAAAATGCATGAAGTCGTTAGCCACGTTGCGAGTGGACATCTTGAGTATCAACACTCCTTTACGCAGCAACGTGAAAACGTGAAGCGTGTCGGTTACATCGTTATTTCCAGTGATCGAGGTCTTTGTGGCGGTTTGAATACCAATCTATTCAAACAAGCCTATCAAAGCATCGCAGACTGGCGCGAAAAAGATGTTGAAGTTGATATTGCGGTATTCGGCAATAAAGCGATTTCTGCTTTTAAAAAGTATGGACTCGTAGCCGAAAAAGGGAACTTAGGTGACCGCCCCGCAATGGATGATCTTATCGGTACGATTAAAGTCATGTTAGATGCCTATCGTGACGGCAAAATCGATCGCCTATTCTTGGTTGAAAACCAATTTATTAATAGCATGACACAAAAACCACGGGTGACTCAATTGATCCCTGTGGTGGCATCCACTGATGAAAAATTAAGTCATCATTGGGATTATATCTATGAGCCTGAATCAAAAGAAGTCATTGATGCGCTAATGCAGCGTTATATTGAATCTTTGATTTATCAAGGCATTGTAGAAAATATTGCTTGTGAAATGTCCGCGCGTATGGTCGCCATGAAAGCCTCAACTGATAATGCTGGAAAGATTATCGATGAGCTTAAACTGGTTTATAACCGTGTGCGTCAAGCAGCGATTACTCAGGAAATTTCTGAGATTGTTGCAGGGGCAGCCGCCGTTTCCTAACGGTTGCCACTTATGCTATTAGCTCTAAGGATTTAGGGGGCAAGCCCTCTAAATGCCTTAGCAAAATTTAAAATTTATGAGGTACTATCAATGAGTTCTGGAAACGTCGTTGAAATTATTGGTGCAGTCGTTGATGTGGAATTTCCACGTGATGCTGTTCCGAGTATATACAGTGCGCTCACCGTTGCTGATCATGATGGACTTACATTAGAAGTTCAAGCTCAGCTCGGTGATGGTGTTGTAAGAACAATCGCAATGGGTACATCGGATGGCCTAAAGCGTGGAATGGGTGTAGAAGATACCAAAAGTCCGATTCAAGTACCTGTGGGTCAAGGGACTTTGGGTCGTATTATGGATGTATTGGGTCGTCCTATTGATATGGCAGGTGAGATTGAAGGCGATCAAAAGATGCCAATTCACCGTGCGCCACCGTCTTATGAAGAACAAGCCTCTTCGCTTGATATTCTAGAGACAGGTATCAAAGTTATTGACTTGATTATGCCGATTGCAAAAGGCGGTAAGATTGGTCTATTTGGTGGAGCGGGTGTTGGTAAAACCGTTACGCTAATGGAATTAATCAATAACATCGCAACAGCACACTCAGGTTTATCGGTATTTGCAGGCGTTGGTGAACGTACTCGTGAAGGTAACGACTTCTACTATGAAATGGAAGAAGGCGGCGTACTGGATAAAGTTGCATTAGTATACGGTCAAATGAATGAGCCTCCAGGGAACAGACTTCGCGTTGCCCTCACAGGTTTAACAATGGCAGAATACTTCCGTGATGAAGGGCGTGACGTATTGATGTTTATTGATAACATCTATCGTTATACCTTAGCAGGAACAGAAGTTTCTGCACTCCTCGGTCGTATGCCATCAGCGGTAGGTTATCAGCCCACACTGGCTGAAGAAATGGGTGCATTGCAAGAACGGATTACCTCAACCACAACAGGTTCAATTACCTCTTTCCAAGCGGTTTATGTGCCTGCAGATGACTTGACAGATCCATCACCTGCAACCACCTTTGCTCACTTAGATGCAACCTTGGTACTATCACGTAATATTGCAGAACTCGGTATCTATCCTGCGGTTGATCCATTGGATTCAACTTCACGTCAATTGGACCCATTAATCATTGGTGATGAACATTACACCGTGGCGCGTGGCGTACAGGGCGTATTGCAACGCTATAAAGAACTGCAAGATATTATTGCAATTCTCGGTATGGATGAATTATCAGAAGAAGATAAGCAAGTGGTTGGACGCGCACGTCGTATTCAACGTTTCTTATCTCAACCATTCCATGTTGCTGAAGTCTTTACAGGGACTCCGGGCAAATACGTTTCGTTAGCGGATACATTATCTGGCTTTAAAGCGATCTTAGCGGGTGAATATGATCATTTACCTGAGCAAGCGTTTTATATGGTCGGTGGCATTGACGAAGTTATCGAAAAAGGCAAGGCTTAAGTTTAAGGAGATAAACCTATGAGTTCTTCTACAAAACTTAATGTGGTCAGTGCCGAAGAAGAGTTATTCTGTGGTGATATTGAGAAAGTTGTTGCCCCAGGTATGATGGGTGATCTTGGTATTTTACCGGGACACACTCAGCTAATAACAACACTTCGATCAGGTGAACTTCGCTATATCATGGCGGATGAAGATAAAACCGAAGTATCTCTCTTTGTTGCAGGGGGTATTTTAGAAGTACAACCTCACCTTATCAGTGTATTAGCGGATACGGCTCTACGGGCTGAAGATTTAGATGCAGAACGGGCGAATAATGCTATGCAACGTGCCAAAGATGCGCTACAAGGTAAAGATCCTAAAGATCTTAACTACGAAGCCCTGCAAACTGAATTAGACGCAGCGAAAGCACAGATAGAAATGATTCACCGTATTGGTAAAAATCGTTAATTGATTCAGTCAATTTAATGACGGCTTACTGTAAAAAAGGCAACCTTATGGGTTGCCTTTTTTATGGGGAAATAATTTAGTTAATTTTTCTTTTATTGCTGAAAACTTATCATGGCTAAAATCAAAATATGTATTAGGGTAAAAATTCCTATAAAGATTCGCTATAGGCTTTCTATTGGGTTTAGTTTCTTCTAATCTCAAGCATGTAGTTAGATCATGAAAAGATTCAGAACACTTCCTATTATTGATAGTCTCCATTAAAAAATAGTCCAAGTTTTTATCAAAAATATAGAAGTCTATTTCCACCTCTGATGGATAGTCTAACTGCTCAATTAAATCTTCAATGCATCCTTTAGATTTATTGAACCCTCCACATTTTTGATCATCTTCTTCAAAATCACAATCAAAAATAAATAAAATTTTATCTATTTTTCCTTGCTCTACTTGCTGACTAATCCCTTGTTTTTCATAAATTTTACAATTAAGTAGATTAGATTTACCTCGCATCGAAATAATATATTGATGATAGTTAATATTTTCTTGCGCTATAGAAATAGCTTCATTTTCAACAAGATGTGCTAAAAGTTGTTGTATCAGATTTTTATCATCTTTACCTTCAACAATAATTCTGGATTTTACCATCCTCTAAGCTCCTGATCTTGTTCTATCTCAGTAGTAAAAGCTTTAAAATCATAAGTAATAGAAGTAATTTTTTTCTGCCTATCTCTTCCAAATTCTATAAATGTTATATCCTTATCTTCCAGCCTTTTACTTACTCTAGCATAAGTATCTATACATTCTTTTGAATGTGTAGTAGCAAATATCTGTACATTTTGTTGCTTGGATAACGTTAGAATAATTCCCCATAAACGACTGAAATGACTATAATGTATACCGTTTTCTATTTCATCTATAAATAACACACTATCTTTTAATAATAGTATTGATCCAATAATATTAATAAATGATTTAATTCCTTGACCAAAGCGAGATAAGTCAGAATACTGATTTCCTGTTTTTAACATGGGCTTATTTTTGATAATATCAATAACTTCCACATTAAAAACTTCATTTAAATAACCATTCAAAATATCATATTTATTATCTAATTTTATTTGCCCTATGGTATCAATAATCTCTAAGTCTGAATTAGAATATAGTGATATAAAGCTTATGTCATTAATATATTTTACATTTATTAATGATATATCTAATATATTAAAAATTTCTGAATAACTATGTTTTTCTGGTTCTTTATTTACTATTTTTTTACCTTTATGGATTTCTTCAAATGGCATATTCCGAGTATAAATTTCAAAATACCCAGAATCATTATTTTTTATAACCTCTACTTTTCCACATCTGTTAGTATAAGAAATTTCTGCTTCTGTGTGAGAAGAGTTGTTATGTACCTGACTTTTCTGATAATGAACATGTATTGCTCTTTTGATTAATCTTTCTAATTTATCAGACTTTCTATAAATAGAAAATAAAGCATTATCCATAATCAATCGGCGTAAATCTTGCTGTCTATCTGTGGTAGATAACAGTTGATTAATAGCATCTCTATGTGTTTGTATTTCTAATAATTTCTTATATAAATCTTCGGTACTTTCTGCTCTAGATAAAAGGCAGGCTTCCATAAATGCAGTTTTACCTACATTGTTTTTACCACCAATTAAATTGACACGTCCAAAGCCATCTGCTTTGAAATTTTTAAAACATTTAAACTGTTTTATTTCTATTTGTTCTATAAAATCATTATTCATTATCAAATATTTACTCTTTATATAGTGTTAAGTCATTTCTTCCCATTCAAATCCAACAATATTACGATGGATACGACTAAATTCAATTCCGACTAGAAAAACTTGATTGCTATTATTTTTATACTTAGCTGCATAATTTTTATCTTTAATTTGTTGCATTGCACTTCCATTCGCTTTGTCACTTTCTAATACTTTAAATTCAAAAATGTAAACCTGTTTTTTATGCGTATAAGGAGAGGTGAATAATACACTAATATCAATCCGTCCTTTATTGCCTGTATCTTCTGGAATTACATCAAAATTGAGTGAATATAGAAAGGCATACATCACTGATGCATAATAACCTTCGTAGTGAGCAATGCTATTTCTAGTGTAGTTATTGCACGGAATATTATCAAATAATACACGAATACATTGTTCTAATAATTCAAAATCATTATTAAAAAATGCTTTATAGCTTGATTGTAAGGCTTGGCTTTTTTGGGTTAAATAGTGTTTTAGAAAATAATAATTAAGCGTTTTTCTGACTTCTTTATTAGGGTAACTAAAACGATACTCTATTTCACCCCATAAACTTTTTTCTTTATAAATGGTTAAGTAACCCGCTTGAAATAGTAATATTTCAAAGCTTATCCGATCTAAATCAAAGTCATTGAGATCATTAAAATTAAACCTTTTTGTCTCTAAGTCAGGTAAGTGGTAATGGTTCTTTTTCAATAGCTCCACTAAAAAATAAGTTTTTCCTGTTTCAAACCAATAAGGTAAAAACTCCTTTTCATTATTGAAAAATAACAAAATATTAAAAGGGTTATAGACTGATTCACCAAACCAGTGATAACCATTGTACCAAGACTTTAATTCTTGCTTATCAACACCTTCTAAGTAATCTGGAAAATATGATTCTAGTTCATTTTGTGTATAGCCACATAAAGCACTAAATTTAGGATTCATACCAATATCAACTAAATTATTCAACTTGCTAAAAATAGAAACTTTTGCAAATTTACTGACCCCTGTTAACAGTACAAACTTCAAATTAGCATCTTCACCTTTGATAACACTATAAAAACTTTGTAAATTAATACGGACTTCTTTGCCCCTATCTGTCTGGACAATATTATCTAAGAGGGGAGCATCATATTCATCAATTAGAATGACTACTCTTTGCTGGTATTTTTCTCTGGCTTTTCGGATTAATTCACTAAAGCAAAAGGAAACATTACTCTTTTCCTCACTCTCTAGATTCAACCTCTGTTGATTAGACTTTAACTGTTGCAAAAGATATTGATGTAAGCCTTCTGGTGTTTTATGGGTTTCTTTAGATAAATCAAACTTTAATACAGGGTATGAGATAGACCAGTCCCAGTACGGATGGATATATAAATTTTTAAAGAGTTTTTCATTGGCTAAAAATAGATGATATAGAGTATCAATTAATAATGATTTCCCAAAACGACGAGGGCGGGATAGAAAACAATATTTATTACCATCAATTAATTTTTTAATATAGGCTGTTTTATCAACGTAAATAAAATTATCATTAATCATTTCAGGTAAATTACTGATACTAATTGGGAGTTTTTTCATATTATAGTTACCTTTATTTTCCAAAACTATCTTCTCATTCAGAACTATAAGGTAAAAACTCCTTTTCATTATTGAAAAATAACAATATATTGAAAGGGTTATACACTGATTCACCAAACCAATGATAACCATTGTACCAAGACTTTAATTCTTTTTTATCAACACCTTGTAAGTAATCTGAGAAATACGATTCTAGCTCATTTTGCGTATAACCACATAACGCACTAAATTTAGGGTTCATGCCAATATCAACTAAATTATTGAGTTTGCTAAAAATAGAAACCTTAGTAAATTTACTCACTCCCGTTAACAATACAAACTTCAAATTAGCATCTTCGCCTTTGATAACACTGTAAAAACTTTGTAAATTGGTACGAATTTCCTTACCTTCTTCTGACTGGGTAATATGGTCTAACAGGGGAGCATCATACTCATCAATTAACACAACCACCCGTTGCTGATACTTTTCTCTGGCTTTTTGAATTAATTCACTAAAACAAAAGGAGGCATCATTATTATATTTACACTGAATTTTTAAGCGTTGTTGATTTTCTTTTAACTGTGTTAACAGATATTGATTTAAACCTTCAGGGGTTGTATGGGTTCTTTTGGATAAATCAAATTTTAGAACAGGATATTGGGTAGACCAATCCCAGAAAGGATGAATATATAAGCCTTGGAAGAGCTTTTCATGACCCTCGAAAAGTTGTTGTAAGGTATCAACTAAAAGTGATTTACCAAACCGTCGCGGACGAGAAAGAAAATAATAACCCGCGCCTTCGCTTAAATCATAGATATAGGATGTTTTATCGACATAAACGAAATGACCATTGATCATTTTTGCCAATGTGCTAATGCCAATGGGGAGTTTCTTCATCCATATTTACCTTTTTTTACTGTCAGAGTTGTAAGAGTTACGAGAATCCAGTTGTTTTAAGATACTGTCATCAAGCTGGAATTCAGCAATATAGTCTTTAAGCGCATTATAAGAATCTTGGGCGCTGTCAAAGCTTTCACTATAGAGGTCTTCCAGACGGACTAATTCTGCATAATTATCAGGATCATCGGGCTGAAAATCATAGCTTTCAACCGCTTCACCATAGGCGACGTACTGCCCATAATCACTATTGTGACCATTGATTAACGCTTGTAAATCACGCTGAATGACTTGGGGTCTAACAAAATTTTGCAAGGCACTAAAGTCGAGTTCATTTTTCTGTTCTTTCTGCACTAAACAGGCTAAGTAAGCAATGGGGTTATTCAATACAGGTTGGGGTTGATTGAGGCGTATTGCGAGTAAATCCAGAATATCCTGCGCCTTTTCGGGTGACTTTATGACTACATTTTTAGCACGGATACAATCATTTTCAGACAGTTGTAGAGGGTAATCCATTGTCTCTATATTTTGGATCTCTGCGGTATTTGGTAACAAATAACGTTCACGAATGGAATGTTCAGGCGTTTGATTCTGAATATGCGTTTCAATTTGTTTTTTATGTAAACGACTATTCTCTAACTCTATTTGTTCAGAGTGCTGTTTTAGCTCAGTAATTTCCTGCTTAGACTGCTGCTTTAAGTCCATGACCTCTTGTTCAGACTGTTGTTGAATCTCTGTTATTTCCTGTTTAGATTGCTGCTTTAATTGTGTAATTTCTTGTTCAGAGTGTTGTTTTAAATCTGTGATTTCTTGCTCAGATTGCTGTTTTAGTGCAGCAATTTCTCTTTGATAAGCTCTAATCTCATATTCTTGTTGTTCTAATTGAATATCTTTCATGACTTCAGCTTGCTCAACGGTTGTTTCACATTGTTTTGCTTCAATAGGACATTCCTGTTGATCCGTTTTATCTGTCATCGATTCAATAGAAGCGTTTTCTACTGTATCACTTTGACTTTCAGTTTGGTTTTTAGTTTGAGCTTCTATTTGATTTTCTTGTTTAAATAACTGTTTTATCTGTGTAAATTGTTCATCAATGATTTCAGAAACGACTTGAATCACAGAATCTTTATCTAAATATTGAGCATTTTCTGCTGCTGAAGTATTTAAATTTTCTGTACTAATTTCTTGTTGAGGTTGTGTGATTACTTCGTCTTCTAGATCATCATCAAAACAGAGTCCTTGATCAATCGGTGTTTTTATATAGTAATCAGGCAGTAATATGGTAGGGTCATTATTAGGATTTTGCTTTTGAGGGTTACGTTCACCCCATGAGGCGAAGTCGTAGTTAATGGATAAATAGTTGTTATATTTGCCACCTTTACGCCATTTAATAATATTACGTTTGGACAAATAATGTAGCGTATTGCCAATATGATCATGGCGAATTTTAGTGAGTTGTTCTAAACGGGTCGTGGTGGCGTGATCTTCGAGTTTACTGAAGCCGATGGTTTGTCTCAAAATGGTATTGAAAATACGTAAGCAACGAGCAGAAAGTTGACAGGTAGAAATATGATCTAAACAGCGATCGTAGATGATTTTGGAATGTTCGTAGTCGAAGAGGAAGCGATTGTCTTTGATAAAGCCAAGTTTTACGCCGAGGGCAAGTGGAATTTCGCCTGTACTTTTTGCGGACGAACAGGCAGGTGCGTATGATGTCGCAGACATAAATCAATCCTTTTCTGATTGGTGAAATAGAGCTCTCCGTTGTTGTTATAGACAACACCACAGGGCACAATAAGTTGTAGTCAAACACTGACCTTCTGTCAGCGCGTAACACTGTTACAGATTCCCTCCAACAAAGCAATAAAAATCTTAAATTAATTTCATAAAATCTTAAACCCTTGTTTTATCTTTGTTTGTTGTTGTTGTCTTGTTTTTTTTGTAAAATTGTTTAATTGTTATTGTGTGCCATCAGTC
>WFRR01000059.1 GCA_015486375.1 Thiotrichaceae bacterium | reverse complement strand
CACCCGGATGGCTAGTTCTTGGCTTTAATCGTCGTCGTATTAAAGAATGTGTTGACTGTGATGCTTCTTGTGAAATTGCCTGTCCTATGGATTTACGTCCAAGAACGATTAAACGCCTTAAATTTAGCTGTACTCAATGTCTGTTATGTATTGATGCTTGTGAAAAAGTCCAAGCACCAAAGCAGCAAGTCAGTTTACTTCAAATGCTGGATAAGGAATGCGCATTAAACGAGTCGGCTCATGATTTTGGGCAACGAGTAACGATTGATAAAGGCTGTTTTTCATCTTGTTCCCATCGCACCAGTGATAGTGTCGCTACCTCGTGATAGATTTTAGGCATCCATGCCAAAAATCAACTCGCCTACGCGACAGCTAATTACTTTTGCCCCGACCGTCCTGCGTCCATGACGGCTTCGTATGACATCGTGCTACGCAACTCGCCACACTACGCCATCATTCCCTCAAATGACTAGACGGCGATGATAGCTGTTGATCACCTTCTCCGTCACTCGCTATGCTCCTAACTACGAATGCGCTAAACAGCATCGCCTATCGGGGACTAATCGCCTCCGCTTCGCTCTCCATGGCGATCAGCGTTGGCAAAATGCAAATTAATAATATTGAGGCGCAGCACATTATAGAAATTATTGAAAGAATTGCCAGTCGCGGAGCAATTAACACCGCTAAAAGAACAAAAGGCACGGCTAGATCATTTTAACCCCTGACTCTAGAAGGGTTGACCGAAACTGATCATTCAGAGAAGCCATTTTCTTTTTACGGGCAATACTAGCAGATACTGTTGTATCTTGCTTAAACAAGTTTAGTGCTATTTTTCGTAAAACATTAAAGACTAAAGTCCCATTTCCTCGACGTATCCGTGATTCATCTTCTCTAAAGGTCATATCTAATATCCAATGCATGCTCTCTACCTGCCAATGCTGCCGTATCGACCTTGAAGCGAGCTTCGCATTGAGCTTAAGGGAGCTAATATACCAACGTACTTCTGTCGTGGTTTTCCCAGTTGATTTATGGTAAATTTCAGATGATATAATAATTATCGTCGTTAATCCAAGCCAGCGATACTCTTTAGAGAGCCAATCAGGCTTAATCAGTACCTGAGAGCATTTTCGGGTTTCAACGCGACCATGCCCACTTTCAGTTTGTGTGTAGTCATCAGAATTTTCTTTTGATAACCCCTCACGAACCATCTTATGATGCCAGGCTTCTAGTTCAGCCTGCAGACCAGAGTTATTCCCTTTTAGCCCTAAAATATAATCGCCCTTTTTTGTTATAATTTGCGCGGCAATTTTTTTCTGACATCCCATTGCATCGAGTGTGATGATGCTCTTTTCAATATCAAGTATGTTTAATAATTCAGGAATAGCGGTGATTTCATTTGATTTTTGATCCACCATCTTTTGACCTAAAACAAGCTGATTTTGGCAACTCCAAGCACTGACAATATGTAAGGGGTTTCTGCGTTCTTTCGTTGTAAAGCTACGTCGGGCTGTTTTTCCATCAATTGCAATAACATCACAACCTGTTGTTTGAATTAAAGTGGAAATCCATGATTTAAAAGCAGCTTCAAGCTCTTCTGCATTAAGACGGGAAATAACACGAGCAACAGTATCATGACGAGGGATACCTGATTTAAAGCTCCTATATTGACGTAACCAGTCTAGTTTTGCATGCCCAAAGTCTTCGATATCTTCCCATCCTTCTGCGCCTGAAATCACAGCGCTAATCGCAAGTAAAAGAATATCTAATAAGTCATATTTTTTACAGCGTTCTATTCGAGGATCTTTGATGCTGGAAAAGTGGTCTAAAAAAGTAGCGCTCATATCAAGGGAATTTATAATTAATAGTATTACCTTGATCCGTAAATTGTATTTAAGTTCAATTTAATTCTATCTTTTTTTAAACTAATTTATAACTTGTTGTTTTTAATGGGATTATAATGATCTTGCCGTGTAGAGAGTCCCTGTACTTTCATCTTTGTTTGTAAAAATTTGGCGGTGTAAAAGAACAGGGAAATCCTCTCCTTTAACCCATCCTTGTACAGGTTCATCTGACCATTCAATGGAATCAATACGAGTAAAACGACCTTTTTCTTTGTCTTCTT
>WFRR01000058.1 GCA_015486375.1 Thiotrichaceae bacterium | reverse complement strand
CGATTGCCTAACACCGTGCATAACATAGTTTCTGGTATTGCCTGAAGCAGAGATATTTTGCAAAATTTCAGTGGTGACAGCTTTTCGATAGTGATGATTATTTTGTTGTCCTTCCTGACCTATTCCTTCAGGATCGAGTGCCGCATTATAGTCGCTGTCACTAAAATCAGGTCTAAAAGTGGTTTGAGCAATTTGTAAGAGGGCGATGACCTTGCTATTAAATTCATCCGTGTGTTCTGCATGAATCGTAACGTGGTTGCCCACAGTGACATAATTTTCACTTGGATTATCTTTTTGAACTTTCTGGAAATTAATAATCTCTGCTTCAGAGGTGTAAATAGTCGCTCTATCGCCTGCTGCAACCGTTTTAAAGAAGCCTGTAAAATAATCCAATGCTAAATCAGTCTTGATCGGTACACCATTTTCCACAGCATAAACAAATAACATCGGTTTAATGATTGAAGTAAACCAATCTTGTACCTTAGCTGCCTTCATTGCATCGACGGATGAAAATCGTATAAAGAGGGCATAAAATAAGGGTAACTTTTTTGCACTGAACGCATCTTGATACGCTGTTTGTAAAACCCCTTTCAAATCATCAGGATAGTTTTTAACCATGGTTGAATCACCAACCACATTTTTAAGTGAAAGTCCTAGAAAATCACGATTAGATGTCAGCGTAGAACTGAGTACATCAATCGCATTAAGCATATTCTGGTTTTCAGGTCCTGCAATGCGAAATTCATACAATAACGTAATCGCCCCTTTATGCGTATCCAGTTCGTCTTGTGTCGTCACACTGCTATTACTATCGCCTGCACAACTGGCTAGATTAACCCCTGTTAATGCTAAACCTGTTGTTAATCCAAAGAAATCTCTCCGATTCATGCTATTTACTCATCTTAATTTTGGAACATCATTATAAATTGACTTGCACCGTATTAAGTATGATCCACGTTAGGAAATAGCTTACAGAAGAATCTTAATCTGTCTTTTATCACGTTTAATTAAACCTTCTTTTTCCATTTCAGCCAGTGTTCGATATAAACTTTCTGGCTCTAATCCAAGTTCATCTGCCCATGTTGTTAATGGATGTTGCAGATGCAATGTGCGGCTATCCGTTGTTTCACAACTGATAAAGTGAATAATCCTATTCTTTGCTGATTTGATGCGTAAACGTTCAGCATTGGAACATTGCTTTCTTAAATCATTGGAAATTTCAGTAATAAATAAGAAAGAAAAATCAGGATCATCATGTAATAACTGCACTAACGTTACCTTAGGTATTTGCAGTAATTGGGTTTTCTTATGTGCCATTGCTGCACAAGGATAACGTGCCATATTGATACTAACAGGGGCAAAAAAGTGATTCAGCGTACTGTGCATCATGACGGCTGCCTTACCATCATATTGATAACGTAAAGCACGTAATTGACCTTTCACGACATAGTAGATTGATTCAACAGGATCTGTAGGATGGAATAAGTATTCTTGTTTATCCAGTTCAATCAGTTTGGCGTTATTCACTAATTTTTCAGGGAATTTTTTAAGCAATTGTTGACGGATGTCTTTTGGAAACATCATTAGCCTCTTTCATAGAGTAGGGATCATAATGATGATTGATTCTATACGACAAATAAATTAGGTAAAGATTAATTATTCTTAACTTTTCCACTTACTTTATGATGTCAGCCTAAATTTTTACATTTGACAATTTTTTTTTGCAATGTATTATATCTGGAAAAGCGGATATGCGGAATTCAGTGATTATGGATAATTTTTATAAAGTGTTGTCAGATGAAACAAGGTTGAGATGTCTTGTGCTAATTTTTGAACAAGGTGAACTGTGTGTCTGTGAATTGATACATGCTCTAGCTTTGCCACAATCAAAAATCTCTCGGCACTTATCCATTATTAAACTGAATCATCTGATTGATCATAGAAGGCAAGGACAATGGGTTTTATATTCCCCTAAGCCTGATTTATCGGCGTTTAAAACGCATATTATTCAATTAAGTATTCAGGAATTAAAAAATGCTTACCCATATCAGGATGATCGACTGCGTTTACAGATGATGGATAATAGACCCCTCATTAATAAGGAGTGCTGTTAATGTTTGATTTAATTGCAAATTGGTTAGTTTTTACACTGTTTGAATTACCTAAAAACAGCCATTTAGGTGAAAGTGTGCATTTTTTCGTGATGGATATAACGAAAATATTTTTTATGCTCATTGTGATTATTTATCTAATGGGCTTGTTTCGTTCTTTTATATCCCCTGAAAAAGTCAGATTATATCTACAAGGAAAATCTAAATTCACCGCCCGTATTTTGGCAATACTGCTTGGTGCAGTCACCCCCTTTTGTTCTTGTTCATCTGTGCCGTTATTTATTGGTTTTGTGGAAGCAGGTATTCCGCTAGGCGTAACGTTTTCTTTTTTAATCGCCAGTCCCATGATTAATGAAATTGCTGTCGTGATGTTACTTGGCATTGTTGGTTGGAAAATCACTTTGCTTTATGTGCTATCGGGTTTATTTATTGCCTTTGTTGGCGGCATTATTATGGAAAAGTTTAAACCTGAGCAATGGGTTGAAGACTATGTTTGGAAGATACGCATGGGTGAAACTCAAGCAATCAAAGCAGATAACTCCCTCAATGCACGCCACCGTTATGCTGTTTCAGAGGTCAAAACACTGGTTGGACGGATTTGGAAGTGGGTGATTTTAGGGGTTGCATTAGGCGCGGCATTTCACGGCTATTTCCCCCAACAATGGGCAACGAGTTTAAGTGAAACGAACAATTTCTTAGCTGTGCCAATGGCAGCACTGATTGGTGTACCGCTGTACGCTAATGCCGTGGGTGTTATTCCTTTAGCAGAAGCCATGTTATTAAAAGGGGTCGCAATGGGAACAACCTTAGCCTTTATGATGAGTATTGCAGCGATTTCACTACCCGAATTATTGATTTTAAGAAAAGTCATTAAGTGGCAAGCATTGGCACTTTTTACAGCGATTCTCACCGTCTCAATTATTATTGTAGGCTGGTTTTTTAATTTAATTACATAAGTAAACTATAAGGAAAATAAAGATGATTGACGTTAAGGTATTAGGCTCAGGCTGTGCTAATTGCAAAACAACCTACCAGTTAATTGAAGCCGTCACCGCAGAGAATGCTATTCCCATTACGTTGGAAAAAGTAGAAGATATGGCAGAGATCATGGGGTATGGAATTATGTCTACCCCTGGAGTCATCGTTGATGGAAAAATTGCCCATGCAGGCGGTGTTCCCGATAAAAAAACCATTTTGTCATGGTTTAAATCATCCTGCTGTCCAAGCGATGATAATTGTTGCTAATAAACCCGCTGACGAGGTGACAGAAATAAGGAATTATTTCTGTCACCTTAATGGGCTAAATTTTACTAAATTGTCAAAGCGACTGAATTTTTTCCAATGATAAGCCCGTGACTTGCTGTATCATTTCAATGGTAATCCCTGCGGATTTCATATTTTTTGCGGTGGTTAATATCCCTGTTTCTTGTCCTTCTTTAAGCCCTTCAACTTTACCCATCACAAAGGTTGATTCATACAAACTGGCGCGGTGATGGAGTTCTTCTTGATGGTGTTGATAACGCAGGCGTTCGGGATCGGACATTTTGAGATAATCCAGTGTTTTTTTGGCTTGTTTTAAACCTTTGGCGTGGAATTGCGCTTTAAT
>WFRR01000057.1 GCA_015486375.1 Thiotrichaceae bacterium | reverse complement strand
CTGGGAATCAGTCACATACAGACCTTGATCTAAACAATTTATTATCTTACTTACCACAGCTCTTACAGCTCTTTACCCGCGCGAGCCATCCCCAAGTGGCAATGGCCGGTGCAAGCGCGATGGCTGACGGCGATGGTGGGGTCAGTCGTGTTAATCAGGATTTAAATCAAAGTATTCGATCCCTCAGTGAAACGTTTAAGACAGGTTTAAATGATCTAAAAGACACGTTAAAACCGATAATAAACTTGAATAAACAATCACTTAGACAAACTCCCACATCAGCAAACAACCGCCCAAAAAACGCCGCTATTTTCCAACCTAGCCACTATCAACATAATTTAACGGCGGATAGCTGTGTCGGTGTGGTTTGTGGTGGTGAATATAATAAAATAGAAAAAAGCCCTCAAGATTGTGCAAAACCCAAGCCTCAAACAGCAGCATCAAACTCATCGCAAACAACAGCCGAAAAACGGACTGAAAACCAGAAACGGGCGGATCAACCTATTTTAAAGGCGGTAAACCGAGCGGAGAACCAAAATCAGGCGGATCAATCATTGAATAATCAAAACGGTGATACAGATGCTAATGATGCTTATCCCATTGCGATTGAATTTCCAGATAGTCTAAAATTGTATATTCCCAATCTCAGCCAACATCTGCAACGACTACAGCCACAACAGCAAAAGGAAGTGCTGTATGTATTTAAAGATATGCAAATGAATGGCAAGATTAAAAAGAGTCCATCAGGTTTGTTTATCTATTTGGCTAAATCTGCCCTTGAGGGTGCGCTTAATCTGCCTGAAGCCCCTATCCATCCCGCAGAGGTTAAAGCCAAAGCAAAGGCTCGCAATGATCGTTTTAAGCCCGAAGGTCATCCCTATGCGGATGATCCTAATATTCAATGGGGCTATTCACCGATCTCACAGCCTATTGATGAAAATGCCACAAAATACAATCCTGACAACCCCTATCCTTATACAGAAGCCGAACAAGCCGCAATTGATGCACTGATTAAGCAACAACGTCGGGATGAACAACGTTACTTTGCGGCTCAACAAGAGAAACGGCGTGAAGCGAAAGAAGCCAGAGAAGCACAGGTAATGTTTAATCAGCAAGGCAATAAAGGTGATAGTCCGACCATAACAAAACAAACCTCAATCGATTTACAAGTCTTGTTTGCCTTCCTTGAACTCGGTGGAACAAGTTATCAAACCTTGTTAGCAGATAATGACTTTGGCTATCTAGAAGATATTTATGCGGATGAGATTGCAGCTTATCGAAAAGATTTAGCTGAACGCCGTGCTGCACGTCAATAATAAAAGGAAAAAACAATGCTAATGGTCAAACCCCTAAAACTGCCCTATGGAATCAGTGATTTTTATAGTTTAAGGCAAGAAAACTATTTGTATATTGATCGAACCCAAGCGATTTCACACCTAGAAAACTCAGGTAAACAACTGCTATTTCTACGCCCTCGACGTTTTGGTAAATCGTTGTGGTTATCGGTATTGGAAAATTATTACGATATTAATAAAACTGAGCAATTTAAAAGTTTATTTTCTGACTTGGCTATCGGTCAAAATCCAACCCCAACCCATAATCAATATATGGTGCTACGTTGGGACTTTTCGCATGTTTCATCACAAGGTGATATACAGCAGATCACCCATGCACTCTTTTCTCATTTGTATCAACGTACTGTCGATTTCATTCAATGCTATCAAAGTCAGTTAAAGTTTACAATTGAGAATAATCTCCAAAATGGCATTGCAAGCTTTGAATCATTAATGAGTTGTGTGAGTAATAGTGGACATAAACTGTATCTACTCATCGATGAATACGATAACTTTGCCAATGATGTCCTCATGCAATCTTTAGCAGGAAAGCAACGTTATGAAGATTTATTACAGGGTCAAGGCATCCTAAAAACTTTGTTTAAAACCATTAAAGGCGGTGCTTCCTTAAGTATGTTGGATCGTGTCTTTATTACAGGGGTATCACCTCTTGTTCTGAGTGATATTACCAGTGGTTATAATGTAGTAAGCAATATTTATTTATTCGATAAATTTAATGATCTCTGTGGTTTTACTAAAGTAGAATTAGAAGCAATGGTGACGCAAATTGTTGAGGATTGTCAGTTTTCTAACGATAGAGTGAAACCCATACTGGATACCTTAAAAAACTTCTACAATGGTTATCGTTTTAGTGAAAATAAACAACTTCCTTTGCTTTACAACCCTACCTTAGTATTTTATTTTCTTGAAGCTTATCAACGTGATTGCCATGCGCCTGCACAAATGTTAGATAGCAATCTAACAATGGATAAAGCTAAACTAAAATACATTGCCCAACTACCTTATGGAGAAGCCGTCATTCGACAAGCATTAGATGAAGAAAATCCACTAATCTTAAGAGAATTTGGTGGGGATTTTGGCGTTGAAGCTATTTTTAATCAAGCTAATAGCAGTCAATTTATCCTGTCACTCTTGTATTTTTTTGGCGTGCTAACACTGGCAGGACGTAACCTTTTTGGTGAATTACAGCTACAAATTCCCAATCTGGTGATTCGACAATTATATCTAGAACAATTAAGAGCGTTGGTATTGCCCGAAAATGCATCTGAAAAGCGTATTACTCAAATCACCCGTACCTTTTATCAACAAGGCGATCTACAACCCTTAGCAGATTTTATGGAAGATACCTATTTTGATGTCTTTGATAATCGTGATTATCGTTGGAGCAATGAACTCACTATCAAAACGGCTTTTCTAAGCTTGCTGTTTAATGACACTTTTTACGTGATGGATTCTGAACAAGCTATTCAACGCCAATATACCGACTTAACCCTATTTGTCCGCTCCAATATGCGCCAGTATCAACTATTGGATTTTGTACTGGAATTTAAATTTGTCAAACTTAAACAGATTAATCTAAAAACCAAACAACTACGCCAAACTCCACGAGCTAAGTTAGCTAAGCACCCTATTATTAAACAAGCATTATCAGAAGCTAAACAACAACTAAAATACTATCGTCAGGCACTAGAAAAGAAATATCAGCAACCTGAACGCTTGCATTGCTTAGCCGTGGTTGCGATTGGTTTTGAACGTTTAGTTTGGGAGAAAGTTTAATGATGAAAAAACGAAAAAATACAATGTTTTTTAGGGTGCTGTGTAAGTTATTGATTTTTAATTCTTTACGTTTAATCATAAAAAACATTGTATTTTCTTTACAATGGAAAGCTTTTCTTAGCTAAACAATCTGTTATCATCCTTCAGCAAGTGTTACCCATCGTGTAGATGGTTTAGAAAATCAGACCTTTTTGCAACAGATTTAACAAATGGTTACCCATCGTGTAGATGGTTTAGAAATCTGAACCAATAAAGATAATATCATTTAGGGTGTTACCCATCGTGTAGATGGTTTAGAAATTTATGGTCAACATTCATTAATTCAGAAATTTGTTACCCATCGTGTAGATGGTTTAGAAATTTGATTTTACCTTTGATTTGCCTGATGGCGTGTTACCCATCGTGTAGATGGTTTAGAAACTCAGAAATACGCTCAAACGCAATCGCATCGGGTTACCCATCGTGTAGATGGTTTAGAAATGATGTGCTGAGTCGAAACTTGAGAATGTATCGTTACCCATCGTGTAGATGGTTTAGAAAATTTGTGGCACAAATCGGCAGCATGGTCTTTGGTTACCCATCGTGTAGATGGTTTAGAAAGCATTAACTAATACTTCAGGTACTACTGAGATGTTACCCATCGTGTAGATGGTTTAGAAATGTCAAATTAAATGTCTCTAATACTTTCTTAGGTTACCCATCGTGTAGATGGTTTAGAAATGTCAAATTAAATGTCTCTAATACTTTCTTAGGTTACCCATCGTGTAGATGGTTTAGAAAAAACAGTCCCTAAAGCTCCCAACAAAAAACCAGTTACCCATCGTCTAGATGGTTTAGAAATTCATTTATAATATTTAATTAGAGATAAAGTGTAGTCTTGAAGTTGAACTCATTATTAGCAATAAAGTCTGTATGATCCTTATATTGTTAAATTGATTTTTAAGGTGAAAAAATGTTTGAATTTTTTCAGGCAGGAGGTTGGCTAATGTTGCCTATTCTCCTTAGTTCTATTATTGCGATGGCCATTATTATGGAGCGCAGTTTAAGTTTGCGTTCGATTCGGGTTGTGCCACATTCCGCCATTAAACGGGCTCGGGCGTTAGCAAAAATGCAAAATATCCCCGCCGAAGAATTAGCTAAATTACGCAAACATTCCTTGATTGGTAAAGTTTTAGTCAATGTTTTAGATAACCATCAACAGCCTCGTTATATGATCCGAGAAAATGTTGAAGAGGCAGGTCGCCATGCGGTACATAAAATGGAACGCTATATGACAACACTAGGTACAATTTCCACCATTACCCCTCTAATGGGTTTACTGGGTACCGTGCTGGGGATGATTCAAGTTTTTGCGGTTATTACCGATGTAGGCATTGGCAACCCTACCGATTTAGCAGGGGGTATCTCACAAGCGTTGATTACCACTGCGGCGGGAATTAGCGTGGCAATTATTACCTTAATTTTTCATCGTTACTTTAAGGCGAAGATTGATGATCACATTACCGTTATGGAAAAAGAATCGCTAAGCTTAATTGAAATAGTCAATGAGGTTAACCAGCGTAAAGCGAAGTCCGCGACGATACAGGCGTTAAAACAGCAAAAGATAAGTGCAGATCAGGCAGGTCAATCAATATGAATTTCCGTCCCCGTCGCCAAGAAGAACTAGAGGTTAATTTAACCCCATTAATTGATGTCGTATTTTTATTACTGATTTTCTTTATGGTCACCACCACATTTGATAAAAATAAGGGACTTAAAATTGATTTACCCACTGCTGATAATAGTGCTTCTAATCAGGAAATTAATAAATTAGAACTTATTATTGATAGCCAAGGACGCTATTATATTGAGGGTCAAGAAGTGTTGAACACTAAAGCAGATACATTGTTTCAAGCCATGAAACACGTTTTAAATAGGCATGACAACCAAGCAATATCCTCATTAGTGATTTCTGCAGATGCTCAGACCGATTATCAAGCCGTTGTTACCGCAATGGATATTGCAGGACGTTTAGGTTTAAAGAATATTTCGATGGCTACAATTGAATCTAAACGCCCAAAGCCCTCTCAGACTCAACCTTAAATCTAAGGAATACTCATGGTCAAAAAAACCGATGATCCTGATCACCCCATACACGCTATCTTAAGTTTATTAAAAGAAACTCCTGATAAACCTGATAAAAAGCAGCGAGCGGTGTATCAAGCCGCAGATAAAATTGATCAGGATAATTTAAAAAAATTTATCGCGCTAGACAGTCCTCAATATCGGGCTTTACTGAATACCTTGCCGCGACTTAAACAACATCAAGTGATTAATATCTTTAATCATTATTTAGATACATCGCGGGTCGATAATTCAAAAGCGTTATTTATGCGTTTAATTGAAGATGCAAAACAGAATCGTTTAAAAACACCTGTTAAAAAAGAGGAACAGCATACGAAGCGAATTAGAACAGCCGCTCAACATCGTGTTTATAAACCGCGTAAGCGTTACGTAGAAAATCCCTATTCTGCGGCTCATCAAATGGCTGAGCATATTTTAGAGCAGCAACGCAGTCCAGAAGAACAGGAATGTGTGGATCGAGCCAATCAACGTAGGAAAGAAATAGCATTAATTGCCATGATTAAATCACTTGCAGAAGCGAATAAAGAAACACTGGAAGCAACCGCAATACAGTTAAAATTGGAGTACTTACTTCCGCGTTGTTATTAATGAATAAACGTAAAGAAATAAAAAGGAAAGGTAGAACAAGAAAGAAATTTAATTTAGAACAATTAAATTAATACAATAGCAACAATATAATAATATTTTATATTGTTGCTATTGTTAGCAGAATTTAGTCTGTTACCGCATCAGAAACACGACCGACTAGCTCAATATAAGCCATAGGAGCTTTGTCGCCTGTACGGTAGCCACATTTGATAATTCTCATATAACCACCAGGGCGTTCTGAGAAATGCGGACCTAGCTCTGTAAATAATTTTGCAACGGTCTCGTTATCACGTAAACGTGCAAAAGCAATACGACGATTATGCACAGAATCCGTTTTTGCACGAGTAATCAAAGGCTCTACCACACGACGTAGTTCTTTTGCCTTAGGTAAAGTTGTTTTAATTGCTTCATGACGAATCATTGCATTCGCTAAGCTTTGTAACATCGCTTTACGATTTGACGCATTACGATTAAATTGACGACCACTATTACGATGACGCATGGTTATAACCCTTAATTTCTGTTTTAGCCGACTTTCAGTTCTTTGTCTTCAAGACTAGCAGGTGGCCAACTCTCTAATATCGTTCCAAGTGTCAAACCAAATTGACCTAGAACATCTTTAATTTCTGTCAGTGACTTCTTACCAAGATTTGGTGTCTTCAACAATTCTGTTTCAGTTCGTTGTACCAAATCACCGATATAGAACAAGCTTTCTGCTTTTAAACAATTCGCAGAACGTACTGTTAACTCTAAGTCATCGACAGGACGCAAGAGAACAGGATCAATGGCTGGTTCGTCATCAACTTTCTCTTTAGGCTCTTCAATCGTAAGATCAAAGAATACTAATAGTTGTTGTTGCAAGATTTGTGCAGCATCACTAATGGTATCTTTAGGATCAATTGAACCATCTGTTTGTAACTCGATGATTAACTTATCCATATCCGTATGCTGTTCAAAGCGCGCCGTATCAACATTATAGGCAACTCGAACAACAGGACTGAAGCTTGCATCTAATACTAATGTCCCTAAAGGTAATTCAGGGGTATCAGAACCATAACGAAGTGGAGCAGGCTGATAACCACGCCCTTTCTTAATCTTCAACGTCATGTTAAAGGGAACTTCTTTGGTTAATGTTGCAATCACAAATTCAGGATTAATGATTTCAGCATCATGATCTAACATAATATCAGCAGCAGTCACTACACAAGGGCCAACCTTGCTAATTGAAAGTATTGCTTCATCTTTAGCGTGTAATACGACTGACAAAGATTTTAAGTTCAGCAATATTTCTACTACATCTTCTTGAACACCTTCTAATACACCGTATTCGTGCGCTACACCTTCAATATTAACTTCTGTAACAGCAAAACCGGGGATAGATGACAATAAAATTCTACGGAATGCATTACCTAATGTATGACCAAAACCACGTTCTAAAGGTTCTAATACGATCTTTGAGGTGTTATTCCCTAGATCATCTACCTGAATATTACGCGGTGTTAATAAGTCTGTTCCTTTAGATGTCATATTTTTCTCAATCAATTACTTAGAGTACAATTCCACAATAAGTGATTCATTGATCTCTGCGGATAATTCATCACGATCTGGAATAGTCTTAAATGTGCCTTCGAGTGCTTTTACATCAATTGTGATCCAGTCTGGAAAACCCAGCTGCTCAGCAACTGAGATTGCATCTTGAATACGCACTTGCTTTTTCGCTCTTGCACGAACAGAGACGACATCACCTGCTTTTACTTGATAAGAAGGGATATTGACTACTGAACCATTCACCGTAATTGCTTTATGACCCACTAACTGACGTGACTCTGCACGTGTTGAACCATAACCCATACGGTAAGCTACATTATCCAAACGACACTCTAATAGTTTTAACAAGTTCTCACCTGTTGAACCTTTTTGTGAAGCCGCTTTTTTAAAGTAGTTGCTAAATTGTTTTTCTAATACACCGTAAATACGACGTACTTTTTGTTTTTCTCTAAGCTGTAAACCGTAGTCGGAATCGCGTACACGGGCATCGCCGTGCTGCCCAGGACGCTTATCTAATTTACATTTCTTTTCAATCGGGTTACCACGACTTTTTAAGAAAAGATCAGTACCTTCACGTCTACTTAGTTTACAACTTGGACCTGTATATCTTGCCATATCTAAAACCCCTTACACACGACGCTTTTTAGGTGGGCGACAGCCATTATGTGGAATCGGTGTCACATCAACAATATTAGTAATCTTGAAACCAAGATTATTAAGAGAACGAACTGAAGATTCACGACCAGGTCCTGGTCCTTTGATTTTTACATCAAGATTCTTCATACCCATCTCTTTTACAACATTTCCTGCACGTTCAGCTGCAACCTGTGCCGCAAACGGGGTACTCTTACGAGAACCACGGAAACCAGAACCGCCCGCCGTTGCCCATGCTAATGCATTGCCTTGACGGTCAGTGATTGTAATAATCGTGTTATTGAAAGAAGCATGTACGTGAGCGATGCCATCGGTCACATGCTTTTTAACTTTCTTACGTGTTTTAGTTGGTCTTGCCATTTCAATAATACCTTAACGGATCGGGCGACGTGGCCCTTTACGGGTTCTCGCATTTGTTTTAGTTCGTTGTCCACGTAGCGGTAAACCACGACGATGACGCATGCCCCGATAACAACCAAGATCCATCAAACGTTTGACGTTCATTGAAACATCTCTACGTAGATCACCCTCTACCGTAAATTGAGAGACTTCTTTACGAATACGTTCAATCTCATCTTCTGTCAAATTACGAATCTTCGTGTCTGGTGCTACATCTGCAGCAGTACAAACATCAGATGATCGTGAGCGTCCTATACCATAAATTGAGGTTAAACCAATAACCACATGCTTATGTACAGGAAGGTTAATACCCGCAATACGAGCCATCAAATCTCTCCAGTCTATCGGGAAAAGGTGGGCAAGCTTACCCTACTATTCCAAAAACATCAACATAAGAAACCCCCAATTTTGGAGGTTTCCTAAACTTATTTATTTCTAATCTATCGCTTTAATTTAATTGAGTTAATTTAACTTAACTTAATTAACCTTGGCGTTGTTTATGACGAGGATTTTTACAAATCACACGAACCACACCTTTGCGTTTCACAATGTTGCAATCTCGACACATTTTTTTTACAGAAGCACGTACTTTCATGCTAACACCTCATTTTAATAAAACCTGCGTTGCCACAGCGTTGTAACTACTTTTTCTTACCTGACTTAAAGTTTGCTTTTTTCATCAAACCTTCATACTGATGCGACATCATATGTGACTGCATCTGCGATAAGAAATCCATGACAACAACAACAATAATTAGTAGGGATGTACCACCAAAGTAAAAAGGAACATTCCAACCTAAAATCAAAAATTCAGGCAATAAACACACTAAGGTAATATAGATTGCACCGACTGCGGTTAAGCGAGTCATAACGCCATCAATAAAGACCGTGGTTTGCTTACCTGGGCGAATTCCAGGAATAAACGCCCCTGACTTTTTCAAATTATCAGCCGTCTCGCGTGAGTTAAAGACTAAAGCTGTATAGAAAAAGCTAAAAAATATAATCGCCAGTGCATAAAACAATACGTACAAAGGCTGACCTGGTTGTAACAAATTAAAGAAGTCTTTTAGCCATACCATACTATCGCTAGTAAACCACTGCCCCATCGTAGATGGGAACAAGATAATACTAGAGGCAAATATGGGTGGAATAACCCCCGCCATATTTAGCTTTAATGGTAAAAAGCTTGACTGTCCTTGCATCATGCGGCGACCTTGTTGACGGCTCGCATAATTAATGGTGATACGGCGTTGACCGCGTTCAATAAAGATAACAAACGCTGTCACTGCAATCGCTAGGAACATTAAGAAAATAACCTTCGCAGGTGATAACTCACCTGTGCTAGCTAATTCTAAGGTACCACCAATTGCAGCGGGTAAACCTGCCACAATACCTGCAAATATGATAATAGAAATACCGTTACCAATACCTCTTTCAGTGATTTGTTCACCTAACCACATAAGAAACAATGTTCCTGTTACCAAAGTAACTACTGTAGTTATTACAAATCCCATACCGGGGTATAATGCAATGGTTTGACCATTACCAACATCCTGCCCACCAAGGGCAATCGCAACCCCAGTACTTTGGAAAAGTGCTAATGCAACTGTTCCATAACGGGTATATTGAGTAATTTTGCGACGACCTGATTCACCTTCTTTCTTAATCTGTTCTAAAGTCGGTACGACAGTCGTCATCAGCTGCATAATAATCGAAGCTGATATATAGGGCATAATTCCCAATGCAAATACGGATAAACGCTCTAATGCTCCACCCGAAAACATATTAAAGACACCTAAAATAGTGCCACTGTTCTGGTCGAAAAATCGAGCCATCGCTTCAGGATTAACACCGGGTATTGGAATATAAGTACCAATTCGATATACAATTAATGCAAAAAAAACAAATAAAATTCTTTGTTTAACTTCGCCTAAATTACTTAGCGCACCACCTGACATTGGATTATTCTTTGCCACTACCTTTTATTCCTCGATTGTGCCTCCAGCAGCTTCAATTGCTGCTTTAGCTCCCTTAGTCACTTTGATCCCTTTTAGAGTAACCGCTTGACTAAGTTCACCAGATAGGAAGACTTTAGCTATTTTTATTTTTTCACCAATAATATTGGCATTTTTCAGGGCTGAAAGATCAATAATATCACTTCCGACCACTGCTAATTCGTTTAGACGTACTTGAGCAGTATATTGCTTAGAACGTGAGCTGAATCCCACTTTAGGTAAACGACGTTGTAAAGGCATTTGACCCCCTTCAAAACCGACTTTGTGGAAACCACCTGAACGCGCTTTTTGACCTTTATGACCGCGACCACACGTTTTACCTTGACCACAACCAATACCGCGACCGACACGTTTACGTGTTTTACGGCTACCTTCATCAGGTGAAATTGTATTAAGTCTCATTATTATGCTTCCTCTACATTTAACATGTAAGAAATCTTGTTAATCATGCCACGATTTTCGGGTGTATCCGTTACCGTTACAGAATTATGCATTTTACGAATACCTAAACCTCTGGCACACGCTTGATGAGACTTTAAACGTCCATTCATGCTACGTACTAGCGTTAGTTTTACTTTTTTATCCGAAGCCATGAGACTTAACCTTTGATCTCTTCTACCGTTTTACCACGCTTGGCAGCCATTGACTCAGGAGAAGCCATACCAGCTAAACCTTTAATCGTAGCGCGAACCAAGTTCCCTGGGTTACGTGAGCCTTGGCTTTTCGCCAAAACATTATGTACACCAACGACTTCAAATACTGCACGCATTGCACCACCGGCAATAACACCTGTACCTTCTGAAGCGGGCTTCATAAAGACCTGAGCACCAGAATAACGCGAAGTCATTTCATGCTGCAAAGTGCCGTCTACTAACGGTACTGTCACCATGTTTTTACGCGCTTTTTCCATTGCTTTTTGAATTGCGATTGGCACTTCACGTGCTTTACCGTAACCCATGCCCACTCGACCATTACCATCACCAACTACTGTCAATGCTGTAAAGCCAAATACACGTCCACCTTTTACAACTTTTGCGACACGATTTACATGGACAAGTTTTTCTTGTAACCCATCTGTCGCTTTATCTCTTCTATCAGCCATTTCGCTAAACCCTTAAAATTGTAGTCCAGCTTCGCGAGCTGCATCTGCTAACGCTTTTACGCGACCATGATATTTGAATCCTGAGCGATCAAACGCAACAGTTTCAACACCTTTTTCGATTGCACGTTCTGCAATCAATTTACCCACTGCTTTAGCTGCATCAACATTACCTGTTGATTTCAGTTCACCGCGTAAATCTTTTTCTACCGTTGAGGCAGAAGTGACAATCGTGTTGCCTTCAGGTGCAATAATTTGTGCATAAATATGCTGTGACGAACGATATACACATAAACGTGTTGCACGAAGATCGCGCATTTTGAATCGTGCGCGTTTGCCACGACGAATTCGGCTTGATTTCTTATCCATCTTTATGACCTACTTCTTCTTAGCTTCTTTGCGAACAATATGTTCATCAGCGTATTTAACCCCTTTACCTTTATAAGGCTCAGGTGGACGATAGGCACGAATTTCAGCAGCAGTTTGACCTACTTTCTGTTTATCGATACCTCTAATAATAATCTCTGTTTGAGAAGGTGTTTCAGCAGTGATGCCTTCAGGCAACTCATGCACTAAAGGATGCGAAAAACCCAAGGTTAAATTAATGCTTTTACCTTGTGCCTTAGCACGATAACCAACACCAACTAACTGTAATTTTTTCTCAAAACCTTGCGTAACACCTGTCACCATATTAGCGGTGAGTGCGCGCATTGTGCCAGCCATCGCCCATGCGGAACGATCTTTATCACTTTTTGCTGCAAAGGTGAGTGTGTTTTCTTCTTGTGCAACTTGCACAGAAGTATGAATGGTATAATCAAAGGAGCCTTTGCTACCTTTGACATTCATATTTTGACCATCAAGCTTAACTTCAACACCTGAAGGTAGCTCAATTGGGCTTTTTGCTATTCTAGACATGAGTGCTAAACCTGAATTATTCGACTACGCAGATGACTTCGCCGCCTTGACCTGCAGCGCGTGCAGCACGATCACTCATGACACCGCCAGAAGTGGAAACAATCGCCACACCTAAGCCGTTTAATACATGAGGTAAATCATCCTTACCACGGAAAACACGTAAACCTGGACGGCTTACCCGTTGTATTTTGCTAATGACTGGCTTTCCGTCAAAATATTTAAGCTTAACCGTTGTGACAGGCTTTCCGTCACAAGGATCTACTTCAAAATCTTTAACATAGCCTTCGCTAACAAGTACTTCTAAGATGGCTTTTTTCTGCTTTGACGCAGGAAAAGACACACTAATTTTACTGGCACGCTGACCATTTCGGATGCGTGTTAACATATCAGCAACTGGATCGCTCATACTCATGACTATTCTCCTTAACTACCAGCTTGCCTTAGATAAACCAGGAACATTGCCTAACATGGTTTGTTCACGGAGCTTATTACGGCAAAGACCAAATTTTCTGTATACGCCATGGGGGCGACCTGTAATTTGACAACGGTTACGCTTACGTACAAGGCTACTGTCACGCGGTAATTTTTGTAATGCATCAGATGCACTCATTACTTCGTCGTAGCTACTATCAGGATTACGAATAATCCCTTTAAGTTCTGCACGTTTAGTTGCAAATTTTGCAACAGCACGCGCCCGTTTTGCTTCGCGGGCAATCATCGATTTTTTAGCCATGCTAACGTATCCTTCTAACGCTCTTTGAAAGGGAATTTAAACGCTTTCAATAACGCGAGCCCTTCATCATTTGTTTTTGCTGTCGTAGTAATGGCGATATCCATTCCACGTAGCTTGTCAATTTTATCGTAATCAATTTCTGGGAACATAATCTGTTCTTTAATGCCCATCGCAAAGTTACCACGACCATCAAAAGAACGAGGATTAATACCACGAAAGTCACGAATACGAGGAATAGAAATATTCACTAAACGATCTAAAAACTCGTACATTTTCTCTCTTCGTAAGGTAACGCTGCAACCGACAGGCCAACCATCACGAATTTTAAATCCTGCAATAGACTTTCTAGATAGATTAACGACAGGCTTTTGACCCGCAATCTGTGCCATATCAGAAACTGCATATGCTACTATCTTCTTATCACCAACCGCTTCACCAATACCCATGTTCAGCGTAATCTTAGTGATCTTCGGAATTTCCATTGGATTTTTATAACCGAACTGTTCTGTTAGCTCTTTAACGACAGTTTCCTTGTAAAAATCTTGCATTCTAGTCATTTTACTACCCTTATGCGTCTACAAGTTCGCCGTTAGATTTGAAGTAACGAACCTTTTTACCATCTTCAAGGAACTTAAAGCCGACTCGGTCTGCTTTATCCGTCTGTTTATTCACTAACATGACATTTGAAGCATCAATTGGCATTTCAATATTGATAATACCGCCTTCAATACCCGCATTAGGGTTAGGCTTTTGATGTTTCTTTGCAATATTAATATCAGCAATAATTAATTTATTTGCATTGACTGAAGTAACTGTTCCACGTCGTCCTTTGTCTTTACCACAAATGACAATAACTTCATCATTCTTACGTATTTTTTGCATTACTCAACCAACCTTATAAAACTTCAGGAGCTAAAGAAATAATCTTCATGTAACGCTCACCACGAAGTTCGCGTGTTACAGGACCAAAAATACGCGTACCGATTGGCTCTAGCTTACTGTTTAACAATACCGCAGCATTATTATCAAAGCGAATTTGTGAACCATCGTTACGACGTACACCCTTTGCGGTACGAACAACGACTGCATTATATACATCGCCTTTTTTTACTTTACCGCGTGGAATCGCGTCCTTAATGCTCACTTTGATGACATCACCAATCCCCGCATAACGACGATGTGAACCACCTAGAACTTTAATACATTGAACACGTTTTGCACCACTGTTATCAGCAATTTGCAGAACTGATTGCATTTGAATCATTTGTTTTCTCCTTCCGCTTTATCGCCAACTAAGAGGCTTTGTCAGTAATTTCGATCAATGTCCAGTGTTTGCTTTTAGACAATGGGCGACATTCTTTAAATACGACGGTATCACCGATATTACATTCATTGTTTTCATCATGAACATGGTATCGAGTTGAACGACGAATGTACTTTCCATACAATGCATGGCGTACTTTACGTTCATGTACAACGACAATTGTTTTATCCATTTTATTACTGACAACACGGCCGGTAATACTATGCTTGATAGCTTCCGCTTGACTCATATCTAATTACCTGTGTTTTGCTTTTCAGTAATAATGGTTTTAATCCGTGCGATTTGACGACGTACACGCTTCATCTCAGAAGGACGTGTTAACTGTCCTGTTGATTGTTGCATACGTAAACCAAACTGCTCTTTTCTATTCTCGATGAGTTCAGCCGAAAGCTCATCAACTGACTTTTCTCTCAATTCATTCGCTTTCATTACATCACCTGTTTAGTAACGAATACTGTTTTAAAGGGGAGTTTCGCAGCAGCAAGTGCAAATGCCTCACGGGCTAACTCTTCTGAAACACCATCCATTTCATAAAGAACGCGACCAGGTTGAATCTTTGATACCCAGTATTCCACGTTACCCTTACCTTTACCCATACGTACTTCAAGTGGTTTACTTGTAATTGGCGTATCAGGAAAAACACGTATCCAAATTTGTCCACCACGATTAATTTTTCGTGTCATTGCACGACGTGCGGCTTCAATTTGACGTGCTGTAAGACGACCACGTCCTGTAGCTTTTAAGCCGAAATCTCCAAAACTTACTTTATTTCCGACTTGAGAAAGACCTCTATTCTTGCCTTTCATTTGCTTACGGAATTTTGTTCTCTTAGGCTGTAACATGACTCATTCCTATCGCTTTTTCTTGCCTCGGCCACCTTTTCGCTTGGCCGCTGCTTGCTTCTTTGCTTCAAGGTCAAATACTTCGCCCTTGTAGATCCATACCTTGATACCAATAATACCGTAAGAAGTATTCGCTTCTGCGGTGGCATAATCAATATCAGCACGTAATGTATGTAAAGGTACACGACCTTCACGATACCATTCACCTCGGGCAATTTCTGCACCGTTTAGACGACCTGCAACATTGATTTTGATACCTTCAGCACCAAGACGCATTGCATTACCGACTGAACGTTTCATAGCACGACGGAACATAATACGACGTTCTAACTGATTCGCAATGCTTTCAGCCACTAAACGCGCGTCTAACTCAGGCTTGCGAATTTCTTCGACATTAACCTTAACGTTATTAATATGTACGTTGGTAATTCTCGCGATATTTTGACGTAGCTTCTCAATATCTTCACCCTTCTTACCAATGACAACGCCAGGGCGTGCGGTTGATACAGTGATGTAGATTGATTTTGCTGGACGTTCAATGCGAATCTGACTGATAGAAGCTTTTTTAAGCTTTTCATTCAGATAGTCACGAACCTCAATATCCTTGTTAAGGAATTTGGCATATTCTTCGCCTTCTGCATACCACTTAGAACGCCAGTCCGTTGCGATACCTAAGCGGATGCCAGTTGGATGTACTTTTTGACCCATTTCTCTATGACCTCTTAGGCTTCGCCGTCACTGACTTTAACAGTCAAATGACTAGTTCTTTTCAGAATTCGATTTGCACGGCCTTTAGCACGAGGCTTAATACGCTTCATGGTTGGCCCTTCATCAACAAATATAGTGCTGACTTTCAATTCATCAATATCAGCACCTTCGTTATGTTCTGCATTTGCAATCGCAGATTCAAGCACTTTCTTAACAATAACAGCTGCTTTTTTGTTGCTGAATGTTAAAACTTCTAATGCTCTTTCAACAGATTCGCCACGAACTTGATCAGCAACTAAGCGACATTTTTGTGGTGATATACGTGAAAAGCGTAATTTTGCGGAAATTTCCATTACTACAATCCTTATCTCGCGCTTTTCTTATCTGCCGCGTGACCGCGATACAGACGTGTTAAAGCAAATTCACCTAATTTATGTCCGACCATATTCTCATTAATTAAAATGGGAATGTGTTGACGACCATTATGAATGGCAATCGTTAGACCAACCATCTCTGGCATAATCATCGAACGGCGTGACCAAGTTTTAATTGGCTTTCTGCTGTTTTGTGCTTGAGCAACTTCGACTTTTTTCATCAAGTGATGATCAACGAATGGCCCTTTTTTTAATGAACGTGGCACTTTATATCCTCATAATCCCTGGCAATTTACTTCTTGCCTCGGCGACGTACAATTAACTTATCCGTACGCTTGTTTTTCCGAGTTTTGAAACCTTTTGTAGGCATACCCCAAGGCGATACAGGATGACGACCACCCGATGTACGCCCTTCACCACCACCATGTGGGTGATCGATGGGATTCATTGCAACACCACGAACCGTTGGTCGAACACCGCGATGACGCTTAGCACCAGCCTTGCCCAGTTTTACAAGACCATGCTCTGAATTACTGACTTCACCAATTACTGCACGGCAACTAGCAAGTACTTTTCTCATCTCACCTGAACGTAAACGTAAAGTGACATGACGACCTTCTCTGGCAACGATTTGTGCAGATGTTCCCGCACTCCGTGCCATTTGCGCACCTTTACCTGCTTTAAGTTCAATACAATGAACGACTGTACCCACAGGAATATTACGCATTGGTAAACAATTACCACGGCTAATCGTAACATTATTACCAGATACGATTTTATCGCCAGCATTCACACCTTTTGGTGCAATCATGTAGCGACGCTCGCCATCCGCGTATTTTAGCAATGCAATATAAGCACTGCGATTAGGATCATATTCTAAACGTTCAACGACCGCTGGAATATCATCTTTATTACGCTTGAAATCGATAATACGATAATGTTGTTTATGACCACCACCAATATGGCGAGTAGTAATACGACCTTGGTTATTACGTCCACCTGTCTTGTGCTTAGCTTCAACTAATGCTTTCCAAGGAGAACCTTTATGTAAATCTTTATTAACGGTACGAACTTGAAAGCGTCGTCCGGGTGAGGTTGGTTTTGCTTTAACAATTGCCATTTTTTATGCCTCTACACCTGAGTCAAGTGATTGACCTTCTGCTAAACGAACGTAGGCTTTTTTCCAATCACTTCGCTTACCTTGACGCTTAGCGAAATTCTTAACCTTACCTTTAACATTAACTGTACGAACACTGACAACATCAACTTCTAGCAATGCTTTAATCGCTTGCTTAATTTCACGTTTTGTTGCATCTGTTGATACTTTAAATACATATTGACCCTCTTTTTCAGAAAGCAATGCAGCTTTTTCTGAAACATGTGGACCAATCAGTACTTGATAGATACGCTCTTGATTATTCATCCTAACCACTCCTGAACACTTTTAACGGCTTCAGCCGTTATCACGACATGATCACATGCAATCAGATTAACAGGGTTAAGTGCAGTAACGATTGATGTATCACAACCGATGAGGTTACGCGCAGCTAAAGCTAGATTTTTATCTTCTTCAACAGTTACTAATAAAGCCTTAGAGACGTTTAGTTCTGCTAATTTAGCGATCATTAATTTTGTTTTAGGTGCATCAATCTCTAAACAGTCAACAACGATTAAACGTTCTTGACGAATAAGTTCTGACAAAATCGTACTCATTGCAGCACGATATTGCTTCTTATTCATTTTTTGACTGAAGTCACGTGTACTCGCAGCAAATGTTACACCACCACTACGCCATAAAGGAGAACGAATTGTTCCTGCTCTAGCACGACCTGTACCTTTTTGACGCCATGGCTTAATGCCACCGCCACGAACCGCTGAACGATTCTTTTGGGCTTTAGTGCCTGCTCGTATTGATGCTTGATAAGCAACAACGGCTTGATGCACTAAACCTTGTTTAAATTCTCTTGCGAAGACACCATCAGCAACACTAAGGGCTTCACCATTTGTCAATTGCAATTCCATTGTATTCAACCTTGTGCTTTAACTGCGGGCTTAACGATAATGTCTCCACCACGTGCGCCAGGTACTGGACCATCCACAAGCAATAGATTCTTTTCCACATCAACGCGTACAATCTTCAGATTTTGTCGAGTCACTTTTTCCGCACCCATATGACCTGTCATCTTCTTACCTTTGAAGACACGTCCGGGAGTTTGGTTTTGACCGATAGAACCAGGCGTTCTGTGGTTGATAGAGTTACCGTGTGTCGCATCTTTACCTGCAAAGTTATGACGCTTTAACACACCTGCAAAACCCTTACCTTTACTCGTGCCTGTTACATCGACACTTTGACCTTCATCAAAAACAGAGACAGAAACTTCACTGCCTGTTTCATAGTCAAAACAGCCGCGTACTTCACGAGTCACACTACCTGCAATTACACTGGCTTTTGCAAAGTGCCCTGCTTGTGCTTTATTCACACGAGAGGCTTTCTTTTCTCCAGCAGTCAACTGAATTGCATCATAGCCATCATTTTCGATTGTCTTTATTTGAGAAACTCTATTAGGTTGCATCTCTAATACAGTTACTGCAGTTGCAGTGCCATCATCGTTATATAAACGAGTCATCCCAATTTTACGACCCAGTAAACTGATCGCCATTTGCTAATCCTCTTTAAAATTGCCTTATCAATCGTTGATTTAGCAATTTTTACTACCTTTAAAAATAAAATCGACCTGCGGTCACATCCGAAACAGGTCGCGCACTATATCAGAGTAGATGCTATTAGTTAAGCTTTATTTGCACATCTACGCCTGCGGGAAGATCTAGCTTCATTAAAGCATCCACTGTCTTCTCGGTTGGCTCTACAATATCCATTAAACGTTTGTGGGTACGGATCTCATATTGATCGCGCGCATCCTTATTAACGTGTGGAGAAATTAATATGGTAAAACGCTCTTTACGAACGGGTAAAGGGATAGGACCCATTACACGTGCGCCTGTGCGCTTTGCTGTTTCTACAATTTCACCAGCAGAGCGATCAATTAATTTATGATCGAATGCTTTTAAACGGATACGGATAGTTTGACCTGACATATTTATTACTCAATAAAATTATTTATGCAATGACACAGGCAACAACGCCTGCACCCACTGTACGTCCGCCTTCACGAACCGCAAAGCGTAAGCCTTCTTGCATCGCAATCGGTGCAATTAAGGTAACAACTAATTTAACGTTATCACCTGGCATAACCATTTCAGTTCCTTCAGGAAGCTCACAAGCACCCGTGACATCCGTAGTACGGAAATAGAACTGAGGGCGGT
>WFRR01000056.1 GCA_015486375.1 Thiotrichaceae bacterium | reverse complement strand
TGATTACAGTGCTAACAAATCGTCACCGTATGATAAAAGTAGTCAGCAATCATCGAATAGTCAATCTGACTACAGTGCTAGCAAACAATCACCGTATGCTAAAAGCAGTAAACCTGACTACAGTGCTAGCAAACAATCACCGTATGCTAAAGATAGTAAACAAGCACCTAGAAAAAATCAGGATGAAAAATTTGATAAGAAACCTGTTTATTCTAAAAATAGTGAGCAACCACCTCGGAAAAATCAAGTTGGAAAGTTTAATAAGAAACCTGCTTATTCTCAAAGCAGTGAGCAACCGCCTCGAAAAAATCAAGTGGCAGGCTTAGCCAAGCCGTCGCCTTATGACAAGGATGCTGATAAACCAGCACGTAGTGAACAACCACCTAAAAAGAATCAAGTAGCGAATTTACCTAAGCAGTCACCTTATAAGCAAGCAGAGGAACAAGCACCTAGAAATAATCAGGCTGATTCCTTAAATAAGGATGCTCGTAAAACACGCGATGATTCTCCTAAAGTAGAATCTAGTAAGCCTGTAGAAAAGCCCAGTACTGTAGGCAAAAAACCGAATGCTAATATCTGGGGTGCAGCTATCGAGCGTGCGAAAACAGATAGCTAGGTTATTGTGTCATCAAGGCTTGGACGTTAGGAATAAGCTGTTTTAGTTAAACGCTTATTCCTTAAGCCAATTAAGAATTTCTATTGGTGTTTCAATAATCGCTTGTGCTTGCCAGTCATGTATTGAATCACTACTAGAAATATAGCCATAGTTAGCTAATATACTGAACATATTGGCATTATTGGCGGCTTCAATATCACGTTGTGCATCACCAATATAAAGACATTGCTCAGCGTTAACGCCACATTCTTTCGCGGCTGCGTATAAAGGTTCAGGATTTGGCTTGCGTAATGGTAAAGAATCACCACTGATAATACTGCATGCCCGTTGTGATAAACCCAATCCTTTAAGCAAAGGTAAAGTTAAAAATTCAGGTTTATTGGTTACAACGCCCCAACAAATTCCCTGTTGTTCTAATGACTCTAAAACTTTTTCCATTCCTGTAAATAAAACGGTATCTACATAGAGGTTTTCTGCGTAGTAATCAAGGAAGCAAGTTTGTCGATGACGAAACGTGCTTATATTATGTGAATTAGCTTCACCAAAACCGAGGGTGATTAAGGCTGCACTGCCATGAGAAACGGTATCACGTACATCTTTATAAGCTAAAGGGGCTTTACCTTCTGATTGCAACACATAGTTTAAAGCGTTCACCATATCAGGAGCTGTATCTAATAATGTACCGTCTAGATCAAAAAATACAGCAGATGGGATTGATTGAGTAAGCTTCATAGGTTCACATTCACAAGAATAAAATAGCAACAGCTAAGTCTATTCAATGTCTATAGTTGTTGTACAGATAAAAAATATCTTGCATACACATTAAGGAGAAACATTATGCAAAAATTCATCTTTATAATCCTAAGTTACTGTTTACTTAGTTTACCTGCATTAGCAATGACTAATTTAAATAACAGTACTCCAGTACAATTTAGTGATTATTTAGGCAAAGGGAAATGGACAGTATTAGAAATATGGAGTCATAATTGTCCTGCATGTCGTAAAACCATGCATCATTTGTCCGATTTTCATGCGATTTCAGAAGACTATAATGCAGAAGTGATTGGTATATCGTTAGATGGTGCTGAAAAAAGACAACAGGCACAAGCGTTTGTTAAAAATCAAGATTTAGAATTTACCAATCTATTAGCTAATGTCATTGAAGTAGAACAGTTTGTACATCAACATGCTCCTCAAGCTCCCTTAGGCACGCCTACTGTGATGTTATTTTCACCCGAAGCAGAATTTGCAGGCATTATTGTCGGGCCTGTTACCGCAGATGAGTTAATCGATTATTTTGATAAACAGAAAAAGGCTGAAGCAGCCAAAGATACACTATAAAAACTGATTAACAAATGAATGAGCAATTTCTTATAAATTCAGCTCATTCATCATTAATAATGAGATATAAATTAATGTATTATTAATACCGTTATCCACCACAGGCATAACGAATATATCGAAACTCCCCTGTTGTCGTTACCATTTTTACGGTGTGACAGTTTGGATGTTCTGATGTGGCTTTTCTTTCAATATAAATAACTTTACCTTTATTTTTATCTTTCACTTCAGATTTTACTTGTGTGGTTGACATATGTGGTTTATCTGGACCATCCATATGAACATCCCCTGCGTAAGCACTACCTGCAATTAAAAAAGATACAGCAATAAGAGATTGTACCGTCTGCTTAACAGACACGATTTTTTTATTCATAAAATTCCCCAATTTTATATATAAATCAATAAGCTCACTTAATTAGCCCAAGTGAGTAAAAATAATATTATCAATTTTTAGCGAACTCATGCTGAATGGAATAGTCATATTTCATAAAATAATAAATTAATAAGTAGCTAGACGGGATTGTACAATTATTACCCTTATTGTGCAATAATAAAGCATATTTTTATTTCATAGAATGATAAAACTGAATATAAATTGAATAATTTGTATTATAAAGAAGTCTTAAAATCACCTTAATTTAAAATATTTATTGGGTATACAATTCTATGAATCTTTCTGGGAATCTCGCTAAAATGCGGGTAGAACTTACTAATCCTATTCACTATTTTTTACCGCTGAGTGAAAATGAACTTTATTTGAATGATTTAATCGGTCAATCATTAACGTTGCGATTCACAGATGAAATTAATTGTGTCAATTGCCAAAAAAAAACCAAAAAAAGTTTTAATCAAGGACATTGTTACGCTTGTTTCAGGCGTTTACCCCAATGTGATATCTGTATTGTTAAGCCTGAACATTGCCATTATGAAGCGGGTACTTGTCGTGACGAACAGTGGGGTGAACAACATTGTTTACAGCCTCATTATATTTATCTTGCCAATTCTTCTGGATTAAAAGTGGGTATTACACGGGGTACACAAATTCCTACTCGTTGGATTGACCAAGGTGCAGTACAAGCCCTACCCATTATTGAAGTATCAGAACGCTTATTGTCAGGTTTAGTCGAAGTTGAACTGAAAAAAAGTCTAAATGATAAAACGAGCTGGCAAAAGATGCTTAAAGGGCATATTGAAAGGCTGGATTTAGAATCAGCGCGTGATGAAGTGTTTGCCGACAATGAAGATTTTTTAGCTAATCTACAACAGCAGTGGGGAGAAGATGCGATTGAATTTTTACATGAAGAAGAAAGCCTTGAAATTCACTATCCCGTACTGGAATATCCCAGCAAAGTCGTCTCATTTAACTTTGATAAGAACCCTGAAGTCTCAGGAAAATTGATGGGCATTAAAGGGCAATATTTGATCTTTGATACTGGTGTTATCAATATTAGAAAATTTTCGGGTTATCATATTGAAGTAATATTTTAAATTTATGTGGAAATTAAAGCGTGCTGAATAATAATCAAACCCAAAAACCCTATGGTCATGCGGTCGTAATCGGTTGCAGTATCTCAGGGCTGCTTGCTGCACGAGTGCTAGCGGATCAATTTGAATCTGTCACCATTATTGAACGCGGTAAAGAACCGACTGCACCCACAGTACGCAAGCAAGTTCCACAGGGTTATCATGCCCATTTATTACTAAAAAGTGGTGAGCTGATTTTACAAGATCTATTTCCTGACTTAGTAACAGACATGAAGGCGGAGGGTTCAGTTACGGTGGATTCCAGCGCGGATCTGAGCTGGTTTCACCACGGTTATTGGAAAATTAAGTATCATAGTCATCTGCGAGTGTTAACCCAAAGTCGTCCCTTTTTAGAATGGCATATTCACCGTAAAGTCAGTGATCTAGATAATGTAATATTTCGCTACGAAACGAGTGCAACACAATTCATAACCACTTCCGATAAAACCAAAATCATCGGTGTGAAATTACATAACTGTTATACAAATAAAGCATCCGAAAACTTAGATAGCGATTTACTCATTGATGCTAGTGGTTTTGGTACTCAAACGCCTAAATTATTGCAAGAAATGGGCTATACCGCGCCCAAAGAAACGAGCCTGCATATTGGGCTAAACTATACGAGTTATGTGTATGAATGCACGACATCAGATCACGATTGGAAGAGTCTTATTATTTATCCGCGTGCGCCTCAGCAGAATCGAGGCGGTTGTTTACTAACCATTGAGAATAATCGTTATTTATTAACGCTAGTCAGTTATTTAGATGATGAAAAACCGCGTAACTATACAGAATTCTTAGATTTCGCAAAAAGTTTACCGCATCCTGAAATTTACAATTTTATTAAAAATCTTACGCCTATTTCTGCTCTATCATCCTATTACATTCCTAAAACTGTGCGTCGCCACTATGAAAAACTCGATCACTTTCCTGATGGTCTTGTTGTCATGGGCGATGCTAATTGCCGTTTTGATCCAATTTTTGGTCAAGGCATGAGCGTAGCGGCTAAAGAAGCTGTTGATCTAGGCAGAATGTTAGCTGCTCGGGCTAAAAGGCAATCATCCCCAAATGTAAACGGACTTTCTAAACCTTTTCATCAACAAGTCGCCCGTATTATCAGTACACCTTGGTTACTTGCCATAACAGAAGCTTATCGTTATCCACAAATTGAAGGAAAACGCCCCTTTTGGATGAAATTTTTACATACCTATACCGCATGGATTTTTGCATTATCCTCGACAGATAAACAGGTTCACGAAAGTTTTATGAACGTACTGCACCTGCTTAAAGCACCCGTAGTTTTATTTAAACCCAGTATTTTATGGAAGGTTTTTTTATACAAAACCAAAAACTTACGATGAGGTCAATAGTAACGGGCGAGAAGATGGGCTAAATTTTACAGTGACTGAATTTGTTCCAGTGATAAGTCCGTGACTTGCTGTATCATTTCAATCGCAATTCCTGCGGATTTCATATTTTTGGCGGTGGTTAATATCCCTGTTTCTCTCCCCTCTTCTTGCCCTTTTTGTCGTCCTTGTTCCAATCCTTTTTGTAGCCCTTGTTCCAATCCTTCCTCTCTCCCCTCTTTAAGCCCTTCAATTTTACCTGTCACAAAGGTTGATTCATACAGACTGGCGCGGTGATGGAGTTCTTCTTGATGGTGTTGATAACGCAGGCGTTCGGGATCGGACATTTTGAGATAATTCAGTGTTTCTTTGGCTTGTTTTAAGCCTTTGGCGTGAAAGGTCTCTTTAATTTCTTCATTTTTCAGAAAATAAATCCATTCATCCAAACGGGTTTTGGCATGATCATTGAAGTTTTTGACTTTAATTAAATAGTATTCAGGGTAAAGCTTTTTGACCTGATCACTTTGGAAACGCTCCCGTTGTTTGGCATTGAGTCGTAGCGGGGTGTGCTTATTCATGCCGATAAATTGCGTCGTGCCGTGATAAAGGTAATCATCGCCATCACCAAAATCAAAGTATAAAATATTGACCGAAATAATCTTACTGACCTTTGCATAGGCTTCGCCTTGTTTAAGATGCTCCGTGACCGCTTTACTGGTCGCATAGAGAATGCGTTGCAAGTAGTCCATTTCACTGCTGTACTGAATTTCAATTAAAATAATTTCTTGATGACTGTTTTTGACTTTAATATCTAAACGGTTAAATTTATCCACATGATGATCTTGATTACTTTCACTTTCTAGGACTTCGAGAATGCGAATATCATCATATAATAACTCGGATAAAAAGCCTTCCAGTACGGCAAAATTGGCTTTGCTGCGTAAAATGCGTTTAATCGCCCAGTCAAAACTAACCAGTTTTCTTGACATCGTGTTTCTCCTTTTAGTTTGTTAAGCGTTGCTTTTTTTCAGATATTCAGTGTTAGAGTTACAAGAATCCAGTTGATCTAAAATACTGTTATCAAGCTGAAATTCAGCAATATACTCTTTTAACAGATTATAAGAATCTTGAGCGGTATCAAAACTGTCGCTATAAGCGTCTTCCATATTGCTTAATTTCGCATAATTATCAGGGTCATCAGGCTGAAAATCATAGCTTTTAACCCTGTCACGATAGGCAAGATATTGTCCATAATCATTGTTATGAATATTAATTAATCTTTGTAAACCACGTTGTATTATTTGGGGTCTTACAAAGGTCTGTAAAGCACTAAAATCCAGTTCGTTTTGCTGTTCTTTTTGTACAAGGCGAGCTAAATAAGCAATCGGATTATTTAATACAGGCTGGGGTTGATCAAGGCGTATTGCCAGTAAATCGAGAATATCTTGGGCTTTTTGAGGTGACTTTATCAGTACCTTTTTCGCGCTAATACAGT
>WFRR01000055.1 GCA_015486375.1 Thiotrichaceae bacterium | reverse complement strand
CAGGGCATGGGTTTAGGTTTGTCCATTAGCTACAGTATTGTAGAAAATCATGGCTCAATCTTAAAATGTGACTCTGAAGTCAGTCAGGGAGCAAGCTTTTACTTTTTATTGCAACGGGCAAGCAATTAAAGAGCAATTAAAGGGTCAGGTCTTCTATCTGTATTGTGAGATTTTAATGATAAACTGCGCCTTTTTGAATTAAGAGCCTTAATTTTTATAGGTTTTCTTAATAATTTTATAGGGGTAAAATTAGGTGTCAAACGATATACATCAACGACCTGATCCCGTTTCCTTTTGGGAAGCGGTGATCTATTGGATAAAGCTAGGATTTATTAGCTTTGGAGGGCCTGCGGGACAAATTAGTATGATGCATCAAGAGCTAGTCGAAAAACGTCGCTGGATTTCTGAACAACGTTTTTTACATGCACTCAACTATACAATGGTCTTGCCCGGTCCTGAAGCACAACAGTTAGCTACTTATATTGGTTGGCTGATGCACGGTGTTTGGGGCGGGATTGCGGCGGGAATTCTGTTTGTATTGCCCTCACTGTTTATTCTTAGTGGGCTAACATGGATTTACCTTGCCTATGGTGATGTCAGTACTGTGTCAGGAATCTTATATGGTATAAAACCTGCTGTGACCGCGATTGTATTATTTGCGGCTTATCGCATTGGCTCTAAAGCCTTACCGAATAATATCTTGCGTGCTATGGCTTTACTGGCTTTTGTGGCCATTTTTACACTAAAAATTCCTTTCCCTTATATCGTCTTAATGGCAGGTTTACTTGCCTATATTGGCGCGCGTTTTGCTCCTGAACAATTTAAAGCAGGAGGTCATCATGGCAGCTCTCAACAAAGTTATGGTATCGCCATTATTGACGATGATACGCCTGTACCTGCTCATGCTTTATTTAAGTGGAGTCGCTTTATTGCATTTATCACCCTTGGTTTAGCTATTGGTTCAACAGTGATGTTATTGCTCATCCTTAACTACGGTTGGGAAGGTACATTAACCCAAATGGGCATATTCTTTACGAAAGCGGCTTTAGTGACCTTTGGTGGCGCGTATGCGGTTTTACCTTATGTGTATCAAGGCGGTGTTGATCAATATGCGTGGTTAAATGGCACTCAAATGATGGATGGTTTAGCACTGGGTGAAACCACGCCGGGACCTTTAATCATGGTTGTTGCCTTCGTCGGTTTTGTTGGGGCATGGACAAAAGAAGTCTTTGGGCCTGAAATGCTGCCTTTAGCGGGTTTTGTTGGGGCAAGTGTAGCGACGCTATTTACCTTTTTACCTTCATTCCTATTTATATTATTAGGCGGCCCATTTATTGAAGCAACCCGTCATGATATTAAATTCACTGCGCCTTTAACGGGTATTACGGCGGCAGTTGTTGGCGTGATTGTTAATTTAGCCGTCTTCTTTGCTTATCATGTCTTATGGCCAAAAGGCTTTGAAGCTCCGTTTGAGTGGTTTTCAGCCCTATTGGGAATCGTCGCTTTTATTGCTTTAGTTCGCTATAAGATCGGTATTGTCACTGTCATCGCCGCTTGTGCAGGCTTAGGGGTTGCTTATACCTCTCTGGTCTAATCAAATCTAGAGGTCAGGTCTTTCATTGTTGCGGCTTTGCTGCACAATGAAAGACCTGACCCCTAACTGTTTTTAGGTTTTGTAGGATTTTTTTTAACGAGCTTCAAAAGTTCAGCTACTATTAGCTATAACAAATATAACAGCAGTCACCATTATGAACAATACGGATCATTACTACCCTGAAAAACTTTTAGAAAGCACTGAACAACTTGATTTAAAGGCATTTTGGCGGACGATTGTACGTAGAAAACGCGTTATTATGCTTTTTATTCTGGTCATGTTTTCCTTAAGTTTATTAGCCACTTTGCTAATGAAACCTGTTTATCGTGCCACCACCTTATTAGAAATTGAACGTAAAATTGCCAGTGTGACCGATTCGGGTGTTATCAATGGTGATGATCCCCGTGATACGCGTGATTTTTATCAAACACAATATGAACTGCTAAAAAGTCGGTCAATGGCAAGAAATGTTATTGATGAGTTAGGTTTAGAAAAACATCTATCAAGTATCGGCTTAATAACACAATTAAAAACTTTTCTGCATATAAGTTCCGCCGATGAAAAGCCTGATTTCGAGTCGCTTTTTATTGATAATATGAGCATTGAACCTGTCAATACCTCCCGCTTAGTTCGCATTAGTTATGATGCGCGGACTCCTGAACTCGCCGCAGATATTGTTAACGTGATTGCCAGCGTTTTTATTGCGCGAAATAAAAATAAGTACAACGATAATACTCAGTTAGCGAAACAAGAATTAAAAAAGAAATTAGACAGTGCTAAAACACAATTGGCTAACGCAGATAAGGCGACTCTTGATTTTAGACAAAAACACAATATTGTTGATATTGGTGAAGGCGGTGAAACCACCTATTCAGATCGACTCAAACAATTGACAAAAAAGCTAATTGATGCTGAAGAAAAAAAGCGTACATTAGGCGGTACAAAAACAGCCAATGAAAAGAAAAGCAGTCAAGAATATAAAAATGCCGTGGCAGAAGAAAATAGTTTACGTTTACAAATCCAACAAGAAAAAGCCACTGCTTTAGGTTCACAAGATAATCAACGTCAATTTAGACGCTTACAAAGCAGTAGTAATGCTTCTCAAGCCGTTTATGACAATTTGCAGCAACAAATGAAACAGCTCGATATTGCTTCTTCAGGTAATAGTCATATTTCCGTGGTTGATAAAGCCATTGCACCAAGAATGAAAAATAGTCCTAAGTTATTACTTAACCTGATTTTTGGCACATTTTTAGGCTTATTACTGGGTATAGCCTATGCTTTTTTGGTGGAATATTTAGATGACACCATTAGCAGTGCCGATGAGTTAGAACACTTAACCAAACTCCCGAATTTGGCCATTATTCCCAATATGGATAAATACCCAAAAGAAGAGATTGGTTTATTAAGTTACCACGAAATTCATTCTTATTTTGCTGAAGCCTTCCGTACATTTAGAACCAGTATTAAATTTTTATCAGAAGATGCAGATAGCAAATTGATTTTTATTACCAGCTCTAATGCGAATGAAGGTAAATCAAGCTCAGCGTCTAACCTTGCCAGTGTTTATGCCCAATCAGGGCGTTCTGTCTTATTGATTGATGCGGATTTGCGTAACCCCAGTGTGCATAAGATATTTAAAGAACCCCAAGAGAATGGCTTATCTGAATTATTAGTCGGTGATGCAGAACCCAAAGATGTGATTAAAACCACAAGTGTCCCTAACTTATATTTGATCACCGCTGGAAAATTCACTCATGACCCTGTTGGGTTAATTTCCAATTTACGCATGGAAAAAATGCTTAAATTGACCTCCAGTAAATATGACCACGTTATTATTGATGGCGCACCCGTCTTAGGACTCGCGGATGCTTTAATTCTCTCTAACCTTGCGGCTTCCACGATCTTTGTGAGTCAATCAGAACGAACCGATAAAAAGATGATTTTAAGCAGTATTAATCGTTTACGCCAAGCAAAAGGCAATATTATCGGCACATTAATGACCAAGGTAGATATGGATAAAAGTGAATACGCTTACAACTACCTCGACTATAATGCAGACAAGCATGAAGAACCCCAGAAAGGTTAATGGAGTTTTTCATCCATTTGTATTAATTAAAATTTTAGGAAATAAATTATGAATATGAGTATTGCATTATCCCTTCATGTCCTGTTTGTGGTGATTTGGGTTGGGGGCATGTTTTTTGCCTATGTCGCCTTACGTCCTGCGGCTGCAATGAATCTTGATCCGCCTCAACGCCTATCACTGTGGAGTGCCGTATTTACCCGCTTCTTCCCGTGGGTATGGCTATCCATCGTGGTGGTGCTAGGCACAGGTTATTGGATGTTATTTGGACCCTTTGGCGGTTTTGCTAATGCTCCCGTATTTATCCATATTATGCATACACTGGCATTAATTATGACACTCATTTTCTTTCATGTCTTTTTTGCACCTTATAAGCGCCTAAGACAAGCCGTTGAATCAAAAGACTGGTTAAAAGGGGCGAAAGCACTCGGACAAATGCGTATATTAATTGCCGCTAACCTCACCATTGGCCTAATTACCGTATTGATTGCGACCGCAGGTAAATTCTTTATTTAAAAGGGTGGGGAATTCCACTAAGTGAAAGACTTAACCCCTTTCACTGCCAAATAGAGCCAAGAATAATGGGTTAACATCACCATTTTCTATCTTCTTGTTACTCTCTATAATTTTCTTCTTTATATCAATAATCTGCTTTATTCTATCTTTAATCTTATTGTCAATATTGTCCATTTAATAATTTTCCAAATTAATTTAAATACTTCACTATCTCTTTAGTACTAACCCAACTTAGGTTTTTATATCTCAATAGGGGAAGACCCAACTTAGGTTTTTGTATCAGGGCAATCGCATTGAATTACGCACCTTCAACTGCTAATACTTTGAGTAAAAAATTTTTATCCCAGCCTGCCCGTTTACGTTTCCCTTTAATACCTTGTCGATAGGTTTTTTCATTCTTCAACATATTCAGGCT
>WFRR01000054.1 GCA_015486375.1 Thiotrichaceae bacterium | reverse complement strand
GTCTGTTGCTGTTTTTTTGTAAACTGTTTCTGTTTTATTGTCGTTTGTCTGTAGTGTATGCCCCAAACTGGGTTTTTATATCTAGTTTGGTCAGAAAAACCTGAACTGGGTTATATCAAAGTAGATATAAAAACCCACTTTGGGTTATCTCTAAATAGGTATAAAAACCTAAGTTGTGTCTGTCTATTGGGTCTATAGAATGAGAAAAGCGATTCATTATCATGATCACGCTAAAAATAATCGACTGAGCGAAGAGTCGATCTCAACGTATCACCTAAAAAAACGTTTGGAAGGTAAGGAAAAAGAGAAAGCAATCCCCTTATATAATTAGTGCAGTGCAATATTTACGCCGTTCAGCACAACAAGTGCTTTAATATCCCCTCTTGTTTGGGTCAATTTAATACCTCAGAGTGGGTATAAATGCTATAACGTTATGCTCCCTCTTCACTAGCTCCATTTTACATATAATTTGAAAATATTATGAACGATAAATTACCAAAGAACACTAAAAATCTTACAAGAAAAAGTGTACTTCATCTTGTCTCAAAATCTGCTAGTTATGGAAATTTAGGAGCTTTTATAGGAGCAGGTTTTTCAAAAGCAGTGATTAATACAAGTACAGATATAGCTCTTTCGTGGGGAGAATTATTAAAGTTGGTAGCAAAAGAGCTAAATGTAAATTATAAAAATATAAAGAAGGAAGGTTTTAGTTACCCAGAAATAGCTTCCAAAATTTGTGAGAAGTGTAGTGATAAAAAAGGAATTTCTTACTCTGAAGCACTTTCTTTGATGAAAAATAAGCTGTCAAAGCTAACAAGTTGGTATCCTGATAGCAATCAAAGAAAAACTTATTCTCCTTATATGGAGTTGCTAAATCTATCATGGATAATTACAACTAATTACGACCTTGTAATTGAAAGTTTATTAACTGGTCGTGGTATGACAATTGGTCCAAATGAGCCTTTAATAGCACATGCAAAACTTATACCAATTTTTCATTTGCATGGTACAAGAATATGCCCTGATGAAATAGTTATAGCACAAGAAGATTATGTAGGTTTATTCAGACCGACAGAATACCGACAAATGAAGTTAGCTCTAACAATAAAGGAGTCCACTATGCTTGTTTTAGGTTATGGATTAGGTGATGTTAATGTTTTAACTGCACTAGATTGGTCAAAAAATGTTTATAAAGAAAACTCTGCCAATTATCCAAATGAAGTAATCCAAGTAATTAGAAAAACAACTCCCAAAAAACAGCCATACAGAGATAAGAACTCCATAATTATATTGGAGGTTAAGAGTATAAAAGGTTTTTTTGAGGAGTTTTTGCCCGTTCGAGAAGAGTATCTCAAGAAGGAAAAAACACAGAATAGTACTCTTAAAAAGCTTTCAGAAATATTAATTACTCCAAATGATTCAGCAGTAGATAAATTTATTGAAGACTCCTCATTTAGAAAAGAAAACTTAAAAATATTATCTGCATTTCCAAATGAGATAATTTCGAGCTTTATAGTATTTTTGAATCGTTGCATTGATGAAACATGGGTGCATTCAGAGCCTTCAGGAGCTTTTCATGGTTATAAAGAAAATATAGAAATAACATTAGATATTCTAATTAATTTGAGTTTTAATCAAATACCTCCAGCACTCTTTCAACTATTAGCTTATAATTTACAAAGTGTTGGACACTTTGTTGGTCGAAAGAAAGGGCAGTCATATTATGCTCATGATATTTGGAAGGCTAGAAAAAAAGAAATACCAAATGAAACATTATCAGAATTGAAAAATTTTGCATCACAACATGGTTATGGAAATCTTTTTTCTCTTTGTTAAAATATAAAAGCATAAATCGGGTAAGGGCTAGTTTTTCTCTAACCCTCCCCTCATGCGGCTCCGCAAGGGGCGGTTCACTAGCCGTTCGGATAACGGCACTTAATCCATTGATCTCTTAAAGATACTAATCCTTGGGCTTTAAGCCATTGCTTCGTTAAGCCCATTTGCATCGCTTTGGTTTTAGCGAGACGATAGTATTTCTTTGAACTGACTCCGATACGAATGGCTAACTTGCGTGGCACACCTAAGCGAATCAGATGGCGGATTTTAGTTCTGGGTTTACGCCATTGCTTTATTTACTACATCATACAAGAAAAAATAGTTGTTCTTCTTCTCAATGGAGGAGATAAAGCAAATAAAAAAAGCAAAAATACTATTTGATGAAATATTAGGAGAAAATGATGAAAACTAAAAAATTCGATGTGTCAAAATATCTTGATAGTCCAGAAGCAATAAAAAAACCTAACAATCATGCGGCTCCGCAAGGGGCGGTTCACTATCCGTAAGTATCAGCTTGATAATGATATTTTAAATCAACTAGATTCTCATGGCTCTCATTGCACTTAAAGGTTCATCAATTGATCCAGTTCTTCTTGGCTAAAACCTGCTTGCAAACGGGCTTCGATATACAGTTCGCCTCGTAAACCACCCCCCATATATTGCTTAAGCAGTTTCTGGAAGGTACTCATGGGTTCAAGTTGCCGTTGTTCACAGCAGTAATGAAACCAACGTGAGCCAATCGCGACATGACCAATTTCATCGCGTAGAATAATCTCTAGAATTGCGACGGTTTCGTGGTCACCGACTTTTTTAAGACGTTGCATCATGGCAGGAGTCACATCTAAACCACGGGCTTCTAATACACGCGGCACTAGAGCCATTCGCACCAGTACATCAAAATCGGTTTTTACAGTCATTTCCCATAATCCATTATGAGCAGGCATTTCACCGTATTCATAGCCCATATCGCGTAAACGCTGTGCTAACAAACCATGATGATAGGCTTCTTCTTTGGCGACTTTTAACCAATCTGTATAAAAATCATTCGGCATATCACGAAAACGGTAGACCGCATCCAAGGCTAAGTTAATCGCATTAAACTCAATATGGGTAATGGCATGAATCAAAGCTGCTCGACCGTATTCCGTATGTAAACTACGGCGTTTTAATTTCGATGGACTGACTAAATTAGGACGTTCAGGACGACCTGCAGATTCTATTTTAATCACGGCAGGAATGTCTTCTTTACCAAGATTCAATTGCCCTGTTTGCCACATTTGATCTAGTTCACGCGTCAATTGACATTTTTTATCAATGTTATTTTCCATTAAACATTGATAAGCACTTGTGAATAAATTCATATTTTTGTTTCCAAATGGGTTTTTAATTGATAAGGAAGTTTAATTAGCACCGAATATTATGCAGTCGTTAGTCAATACTGCATAAAAAAGGCCTCCTAAAGGAAGCCTTTTTATACAAGCTTTAGTCTAATGAGTCACTATTGTATCTCTGCACTCAGGATACCAAGATTATTATAGCCATCAGCACAGAAACTTACGGTAGTATCTGCCCCTAAGCCTAAATGAGCATTCCAACTTGCGGGTTGAATAATCAGTTGTTGACCTTGCATGGAGAAGTTTCCAGACCAATTACCCGCCAGTTGGCTGTCAGGTAAAGATAAATGTACTTCTTTCCATGTTACTGAGGTATCGGTTAAATTAGTAATATTAACATCCATACAGTAACTATCGTCCCATAAACCTGTTAACCACATATCAACACGAAGTTGATTAAAATCTTTAGCTTGTTGATTCAGATAAGTATGACCTCGACTAGCAGAAACACTGATATTTTGAGGATCACCCTCTGCACAAAAACCAAATGCTTGTGAATCATTTTCCCAAATTAAATGTGTCCAAAGCACGGGGGTAATTAAGTAACGGTTGTCACCTAAATCAGTTTGATTAGCTAACCAAATATCTCCCATTTTACCCGATAAATTGAATTGAAATTGCCAATTGTTGATAGCAACCGCTGAACTAACACTGACGTTAGCACAATAGCCGCCATTCCATTGATCGGTTACGGTAGTATTAACCGTTAAGCTCACTTCATCGCTATCTAGCGGGGTTTCTGTTGTTGTCCCATTGCTTGCCTCATTAGAAGCAGGCGTCTCATTTGTATTGCTAGCAAACACATCATCACTTAAAAATTTTGCCAATAAGCGAATATAAGGGGCTTGATAAGTAATTGAGTTTTCAGTGAGTAGATACGTCTTATAGGCTGAATCATTGCTATCAGTATAACGTTTCTGTGAAGGCTGATCTTTAACAACATAGCCATTTTGGACTTGATTATTCATATAAAGTCCATCAATACTATAATATTGATTAGCACCGCCAACTAAAAACCCAGGTGCAGGTCCTGTATTATCGTTGACATTATCCCAAGCCGTATTATCGTTAAACCATGAATGATAAAACTCATTCACAGAGTTGTTTGCTCCAGCAGATTGCATATTGCTAAGATAGACTTTGTTTAATGGGTTCGTACCATGTAAATAGTGTAAATAGCCCGAAGCTGCATGACGATAAACACCGAGATTTTCACTACTGGTTTCATAGCTAATCACATTCAGTAAGGCATTAGCGGCATGAGCAATTACGCGATTACTTCCCCATGAATAACCATCAATATGAGCACGGTAAGCATCTGTTTTTTGTAAAGCATATTTTAAAGGAGCAAAGTCTACATTCTCATTTTGTAAAGCATTTTGGAAATTATCACGAATTGTTTGCGCCAATACAGTATCAGCATTACTAAGAGAAGCGTAATAAAGAAGACCATTTTGAAATTCTTCATTTGCACCATCGCCAACAAGATAACGTTCATTTAAATCATCATTGAGTAAACGGCTATTATTCGCAGCATGTTGTTTAATATAATGATGATAAGTCTCATCATTGGTTAAAGCATATAAGTAAATTGCCGCCATAACTTGATTGCCTGCTTGTTGACTACAATCATAGACAGAATTAATTTCTCTACAATCTTCTGCTGCCGTTGTTGAAAATCCCGTATCACTATTTATGCCATATTGAGAGGGGATATTGTTCGTATGATTTTCTAACCATTGCCAACCCTGTTGAGCGGCTTGGGCAAGTTGTTGTCCATAGGTTTGCATCGCACTATTATCTAAAGATTGATACACCTTTGCCGCATGAGCAAAAACGGCAGTAGCAGAGAGCGTCGCAGAAGCCGTAGCAGGTGCATAAAATAGTTGTTCACACAAATCTTTGCTATTGCTATCGGCTGCACAAGCACTGGTATAAGTTTGATTACCATTACTACTTGGTGGACTGGTTTGTCCACCATGATTTAATGCAGATACTTTATGTAATACTGAACCATCCGTATTTTGCATTTTCAAGAACCAATCTAACTCCCATTTTACTTCGTCCAATAAATCAGGAACGCCATTGCCTGATTCAGGAATATTTAAATTATCTGACCAAATCGTTGGACTTTCTTGATAAGCCAAAAGTAACTCATGCACAGCACCATCCGCATTGTTAATATATTTATTATAATCACCTGCATCATACCAACCCCCTGATAAATCACGGGCTGTACTTGCATTACGGCTCAGTGGATTATTGGGATCAAGCAATAAAGCTTGGCTCGCACTTGCATGACTCGCACTATCAGCCCAACGAGCATCCGCATAAGGCGGTTGTTTAGCAAAATTTGAACGCTGATAGAAGAAACTACGCAATGCATGTTTCATCACATTTTGATAAACATCAACACTAATTAAGAAATTTTCTGAACGAGATTCATTACTCGGATCATAGATGTAATATTCTCCATCCTCTGTCAGGGTAGAAAAGTCAAACCACCAAACTTTATCGAGTGATTCAGCATGTATTTCACCATTATTCCATTCGGTGATATTGCCTTGGAATACAACACTATTATCACTCGTTTTTCGTACTTCATAAGCCTCTGAGGGTGTGATCGTATCACTGGCATTAAATCCTCCTTGCGGATTACTAATAATCGCAACTTTCTGAGCATTCGGCAAATAACCAAATTGATCGACCTTAATTGAATGGATGATATTGGCCTGAAGCATATTGCTAAACAGCAAAGAAATGAAAAAACCATAGAATAGGTAAATAAAGGAAATCGGTTTGTTGAGCGTAGGAGGTAACACTCGATGATGGGTAGTAGATAGATGGGTCATAAATATAAAACCTCATAATATGATATTTGAGAAGAAGGAGAGTAACGCTGGGAAACTTAGCAGCAATGCCCTTATGCAATTGGGTCTAGACCTTAATATTACCTGAAGTATTCCCTGCTAATAAATAAGCAATGACTTAACATACTTATTACTAATCATAAACAATAAAGTGCATAGCTCTTGTACTGTTAATTCAATATCACTTATGATTGATCCCCCTCACTATGATGTATTTTCCATATGCAGTTACTTTCTCATCTCAATAAATTGGTGGTGTTTAATCAGGTTGTTGAGTCGTTATCTTTTACATTGGCTGCTTCACAATTAGATATTTCATGCTCGATGGTTAGTCAACATATTAACCATTTAGAAAAAGCAATCGGCGTAAAATTATTCAATCGCACCACCCGACGTATTAGCTTAACCTTTGAGGGAAAAGAACTTTATGCTGTTTGTTCTCAATCTATGTCGAAAATCACCTCTGCGATCAACGATATTCAACAGCAACAAGTTTCACCGTGTGGAAAAATCCGAATAACCTCTCAAAGTGATTTTGCTATAAATTATCTGATTCCTCTGATAAGTCGTTTTGTAAAACAGTATCCATTAATTGAAATTGAATTAATCTTGGGGGATACTTGTCTTGATCTAGTCGAACACAATATTGACTTGGCAATTCGTTTTGGTGACCTTGAAGATTCTGCTTTAGTTGCTACCCGCATTGCAACCTTTACCGACATCATTTGTGCTTCACCCGATTATTTTAGGCATCAACCTTTACCCAAAAAACCTCATGATTTAATTAAATATAATTGGATTATAGGCAGTATGATTCCTAATACACTCCAATGGACACTGTGTAATAAAGACGGTGAAAGTGAAACTATACGTGTCAAAGGTAACCTTAAAATTAATTCAGGCAGAGCGTTACTTGAATTTGTTTCCCAAGGCGTTGGAATTACTGCCCTTCCTGATTTTATGGTCAAACAAAAAGTACAGTCTGGGGAATTAATTGAACTACTTTCTGAATATTCAGCAGGACAGCATAATATTTCTGCCGTTTTTATTAAACAAAAAACATTACCTTATCGACTCCGTTTATTGATTAATTATATTAAAGATGGAATGAAAGATATTGACTAAGCTTATTTAAAAATGAAAATATGCACTTAGCTAGACAAGCTTATATTCTATTGCAACTTTGCCAATGAGTTGATTAAATTATAGGCTAATCATTGTATTTATACTACAATATAAGCATATTATAATGCACCTATATAGAGAATACTGTAAATGCTTTCCAAGCCAATAATCAACTTATCCCAAGTGTTAATAAGCCCTTTTCTTTTCCTACTGTGTTTGTTTTTCAGCTCTCAAAGTTTCGCGGAAGAAGGAGATACCTTGCGAGTGGGGATTAAGCCAAGTGAACCGTGGGTTATTTATGATGCCAATCAAGCTGAAGCACAACGCGTCCCTGTCGGCTTTAGTATTGATTTATGGAATGAAATTGCCAATAAAATGGGGGTTAAAACGGAGTGGATCTATTACGATTCGACTAAAGCTCTCGTTGATGGCGCAGAAGCTAAAGCGATTGATGTCGGTATCGCTGCGATCACCTTAACCTCGGGACGCGAAAAACAAGTGGATTTCTCTAACTCGATGTATGAAACAGGTTTACAGATTATGGTTTCGGGTAAAAATAATGAGAGTAATCCGCTCAGTGTCCTATTTAAAGAACTGGGTAAATTAGTTAGCTGGCAAGTCTTACTTGGATTAGCAGTGATGTTATTTATTACGGCTAATTTACGCTTGTGGGCTGATCGTTATAGTCAGGCATACTTTTTTACCCAAGAAAGTTATTCTAAAGGTTTACAAGAATCCTTATGGTGGGGAATTACCATGCTGGTCACATGGGAAACACCGCATAGTCGGGGTGTTTCACGCATTATTGATTTATCTTGGCATTTTATGGGCTTGATTGCTTTAAGTATTATGACCGCAATTGTTACCGCAGCCCTGACTTCACAAGCGATTAGTGGCAATATTCAATCCGAAAAAGACCTGCCTAATAAGCGCGTAGCAGCCGTTGCGACCGATGCACCGCGTCATTATTTAGAAAAAATTGATGCGGATGTTGTCCCTGTGGATAGTTTGCAAGCGGGAATCCAATTACTCCTAGAAGAGAAAGTCGATGCCCTAGTTCATGATGGACCTCGTTTATCTTATCTAGCCGATAAAATGAATAAGCAAGCCAGTCAAAAATTATTAATGGTGCTGCCTGCTGTGTTTAATCCACAAAATTATGGTTTAGTTTTTAATCAAGAGTCTAATTTACGTGAAGCGGTTAATAAAAATTTATTATATTTGCGTGAGACGGATAGTTTAGATGTGAGTTTTCATGAAAGCTTGAAACAAAAGTGGATACCTAGCAATTAAATTTATCTTAGAGATTAGGCAAAAAACCTTATAGAATGCATAAATCTTATAAAAATTAAAGAAGTCATATTATGAATATTTCACTCAGAAAAATAGCATACACGACGTTATTAACAGGGGTTTTCATGACGGCGCACTCGGTACAAGCGGTGAGTTGTTGGAAAGGGGTATGTACGGTAGAAGCGGGGGACACGGTGTATCAAATTGCACAAGAAATGGATACCTCGTGGCAATCGGTATTAAAGGGTAATAATATTGAGAGTCCTGCCGAGCTGCAAGTTGGACAAAAGTTACGAATGGATTTAGCATTTGCAGCAGAAGAAAAGCTACATAGTCAAAATGGTGATCGTGAAGAATCAGGTTCACAGGCAGAAAATGACTCTGGACCTGCTCAATATACTGTTAAAATAGGGGACACCTTGTTCTCAATTATGCGTGCAACGGATGTATATTGGAAAAAAATTGCACAAGATAACCAACTTACTCCGCCTTATATTTTAACGGTTGGGCAAACGCTAAAGCTTTCCCCTAATCTAGATGAATAGTCCAGCTATCCTAAGCTTTGTCTTTTAATATAAAAATGGCTGATAGAATGGATTCCAAAGCAATTAAAAATAATATTACCTGACTCAAATAGAAAAAATTATGGATATCTTACAAATTATTGTCTTAGCCATTGTGCAAGGCTTTACGGAATTTCTGCCTGTTTCCAGCTCGGCACACTTAATTCTTGTGCCTGCATTTACTCAATGGACAGATCAAGGTCAAGCCTTCGATGTGGCATTACATATTGGTTCACTCATGGCGGTAGTTGCTTACTTCCGCACTGATTTAAAGAATATGATTATCGCATGGTTTAGTTCTTTGCAAAGCCGTCGTCAAACGCCTGATAGTCGTCTCGCATGGGCAGTAATTTTTGCGACGATTCCAGCAGGTTTAGTCGGCCTTATCTTTAAAGATTATATTGAGCTGAATTTACGCGGGGCAGAAGTGATTGCCACGACGACAATTATCTTTGGTTTATTACTTTGGTTTGCAGATTGGATGGGTAAACGCAATCGTGATGAACATGCAATGACATGGAAAGATGTTTTAATTATTGGTTGCGCTCAAGCCATTGCCTTAATTCCCGGTACATCTCGTTCGGGTATTACTATGACGGCTGCATTGATGATGGGTTTAACCCGTAGTGCGGCTGCGCGTTTTTCGTTCTTACTTTCTGTACCGATCATTCTTTTATCAGGGGGGTTAAAGACCATTGATTTAATTCGCTCTAGTACGCCTGTGGATTGGAATGCTTTATTAGCAGGAACAGTTTTATCAGCATTGAGTGCTTATCTTTGTATTCATCTCTTTTTTAAATTATTAGAAAAAGTCGGTATGTTGCCCTTTGTTGTTTATCGTCTGTTCTTAGGTTTATTTATCTTCGCAGGCATCTATCTATGGGGTATGGATTTTAGTGTCGCCGCTTAAATCTTTGCAACATGAATATTCTATTACGTGAATATGGACAGATTGTCTGGCAACGTAAAGCTGCCTTTCTCCTAATTTTATTGGGAATTGGCACTGCAACCATTCTTGATACCTCGATTCCACTCTATTATAAAAACCTTGCCAATGGTCTTGCGCAAGGTTTCTCTGAACCCACCTTGCAAATCTTGCTAGAAAATTTTAGCTATATTGCCATTAGCTATGCCTGTATCTGGCTATCATGGCGTGTGTTAGAGCTGGGTATGATCCCTCTCTTAGCAGGTGGAATTAAAGATTTAGAAGTGCGTTGTTTTGCGGTATTAATGCAGCAAAAACAAAGCTTCTTTGAAGCTAATTTTTCAGGCGGAGTGATTAAATATGCAGGGCGTTTTACCCGAGCTTATGAAACGATTATGGAATGGATTATTTTTCAACTATTCCAAAACTTACTTGCTATTGTGGTTGCCTTTGCAATTTTCTACTCTCAACAACCTCAATTTGCTTTGTACTTTCTCATTTGGGTTATTATCTTTCTCAGTTGGGGTATCAGTTTTTCAATTTGGAAGCTCAAATACGATAAAGCAGTCGCTAAATATTCTTCTAAAGTAGGCGGAGTCTATTCGGATGCAATTAACAATATTGCAGTTGTTAAGAATTTTGTATTAGAAAATCAGCAGCTTAAAATCACCCAACAGGCAGCTCAAGCAGCTTATAAAAAACGTCAAATTGCATGGTTACTGATGTTTATCTCCTTTGCCGTGCAAGGTAGCTTAGTCATTGCGATTGAATTAATACTGATCTATTTAATGATTCAAGAATGGCAAACGGAGCAATTTAATATCGGTAATTATGTCCTATTTCAAACAATCTTAATGTTACTGATCCACCGTTTGTGGGATTTTGGACGTAACTTTCGGATGGTATTTACTGCGATCGCAGATGCGACAGAAATGGCGGAAGTTTTGAATAATACTGATATTGAGATTGATGCTCCCGATGCACAACATTATCCAATCCAACACGGTAAAATTGAATTTAAGCAGGTCAATTTTCATTACGATAATCACCGTGCTTTATTTAAAAACTTTAACTTAACTATTCAAGCAGGTGAACATATTGCCTTAGTGGGTGAATCAGGTTCGGGTAAAAGTTCGTTAATTAAATTATTACTGCGTTTTACTGAAATGCAATCGGGTCAGATTAGCTTTGATCAAATTTTGAGTTATCAATTTAGCTTTGCCTCTTTGCGTCAGCAAATATCACTGGTTCCACAACAGCCTGAATTATTTCATCGCTCTATTCGTGACAATATTACTTTGGGAAAATCACTCAGTAATGCTGAGCTTTATAAAGTCGCTAAAAAAGCCCAGTGTTTAGATTTTATTGAAAAACTGCCCCAACAATTTGAGACTCAAGTGGGGGAACGAGGGGTTAAATTATCAGGAGGAGAAAAACAGCGCATTGCAATTGCTCGTGCATTTGTTGATGCTGCACCGATTGTTATTTTAGATGAAGCAACTTCTGCATTAGACTCCTTAACCGAGCAAAAAATTCAAGTGGCTATTACAGAATTAATTAAAGGTAAAACGGCCATTGTAATTGCTCATCGCCTTGCGACAGTTCTCACAATGGATAAAATTATTGTTTTACAAGACGGTAAAATTATTGAATCAGGTCAACATCAGCAACTGCTACAACAACACGGTAAATACGCGAAAATGTGGCAACATCAAAGCGAAGATAGATTAAATAGTTAATAGGCATAAAAATCAATAATTTCTGAGGTTTCTTGAAGATTACTAACAATTGTTACATGATAGCCTCGGCTAAAATTTAGCCAATAACTTATTTAATCTAAGTTATTGAAAAGAAAACTAAAGGGCAAAAATTATGTTTAATCAATTATCAATTTTTTTACTGTTATTCTGTTTATCTAATATCGCCAATGCAGTCGTATTTGAATACCATCCTAAAGCGGGTTATGTATTGATTACTGAGAAAGCTATTACCAGTAAAGGTATTAGTCCTTCACTCAGACAAGCGATTCAAGCGGTTAAGCAGCCCCACCTTAATATTAAAAGTATCGCGTTTACCCCTGATGCTAAAGGCTGGAGTCTCATTAGCAAAAATCGTAATCAAAGTGAAAACATGAGTAAGGAATATACGCAAGCCACCCAAAAATTACAGGCAAAGCATGTCAGTATCAGTAGTGTCGCTTTTAATCCGCTGGCTTGGGAAAGTCAACAAGGCTTTGTGATTGTGCATAATAAGGGCTATGTCGCACATAATATTCCTGTTTCATTAAAAACTCAGTTAGATCGCTTTAACGGTGATACTCAACACATTAAAATTGTTGCGTTTACCCCCGATGGTGGTTGGACAATTTTATCTGGAAACCATGAGTGGAGTCGGATGATTCAAGGGCAAAGTCGTAATTTTCTTGACCGTGTCCATGTTTCTTACCACCAGAAAAGACGACCGTTAGCGGTTGGTTTTAATCCTAAGAACTATGCTAAGCAGTTTGGTTGGTTACTGATTACTGATAAGGGTTACGATAGTTTGAATGTACCTAAAACCTTAGAAGATGCTTTATATAATGCAGGCATTGCTAATCTGAGTTCAGATGATGTGAAAGCTAGCCAAGCAATAGCTAAAAACTAATACAGTATTGCTTTGGAAACTATCTAATAATACTGGGTTTTATTGTTGGATCGTTTCTTAAACATTTTTTACTCATCAATGGGCTTCAATACCACGACACTTAGTCCTAAACGTTGTTTAAACATTACAATGTTATTCTGTGGTAATTGACATTGAAATTGGACAGCATCTGAGTATTGTACGGCTAAGACTTCTCCCTGTTCATCTTTAAGCAAATAGCGTACCTGTGCTTCTTCAGAATAGGGAAATTGCAGTTTTAGATTTTGTTTGGCGACTTTCTTAATCAATACCGCTTGCTGCATCGCTGTACTGACAGAGCCAGAGTAAGCACGCACTAAGCCTCCTGTACCTAATTTAATCCCACCGAAATAACGCACCACAACTGCCAAAATATCACCAACATCACTGTGTTCTAAAACATTTAACATCGGCTTTCCTGCTGTACCATGAGGTTCGCCATCATCACTCATTGATTTTAAGGAAGTATTGGGCGACCCCGCGATATATGCCCAACAAACATGACGCGCATCAGGATATTCATCCCGTCGTGCTTGAATCCACTGCTTTGCACTGGCAGGGGAGTCAATCGGTGTAATCCATGTTAAGAATTTACTGCGTTTAATTTCTTGCTGATAAAAAGTTGTATCAGCAGGAATTAAATAACTGGATTCAATCATTTCAATAAATAACAGGCAGTTAGAAATAACGCGCTAAAAAGGCTTTATCACTCTTAACATTGGGAATCGGTAAACGGACTTGATAACCACTGCCCGGCGCAACTTGCATATCTTCACCATCTTTGAGGTTTTGTATTGACGTTAAAGTCAAATCAATATTTTTACCATTCGGTAACACCAGCTCTAAACGATCTCCCACACAAAAACGGTTTTTAACCTCAACATCAATAGTACCTGCCGCCTGATCAGAACTAATCATTTCAGCAACAAACTGTTGTTTATGACTTTTAGACGAATTCTCCATATAACTCTGATATTCATGCGTATGATGACGTTCAAAGAAACCATCGGTATAACCGCGATTAGCTAAGTTTTCTAAGATACCTAAATATTTAGGGTTAAAATCACGTCCCGCAGCCGCATCATCAATTGCCATACGATACACCTGAGCGGTTCGAGCAGCATAATAATGTGACTTGGTTCGACCTTCGATTTTTAAACAATCAACCCCAATTTCAGTCAGTCGCTTAACATGCTCTACCGCCCGTAAATCCTTAGAGTTCATAATATAAGTACCATGCTCATCTTCAGACACAGGCATTAATTCACCGGGACGATTCTTTTCTTCTAGGAAGTAAGTCTTATCTGCTAATGGATGACGTTCTTGATCACCACAAGCACCCACACTCATGGCATTAGAAATATCCAATGCATCGGTGGGTAACATTTCAGGGGCTTCAATATGCAGATTATTTTCGGCATCTTCGTGGGCTTCATGTGTCTTATATTGCCAACGACAAGAATTAGTGCATGTGCCTTGATTCGGATCACGATGATTAAAATAACCCGATAATAAACAACGACCTGAATAAGCAATACACAAAGCACCGTGTACAAATACTTCCAGTTCTAAATCAGGACATTGTTGTCGAATTTCTTCAACCTCATTCAGTGATAATTCACGCGATAAAATAATACGTTCAATCCCCTGCTTTTGCCAAAACTTAGCCGCCGCATAATTGACCGTATTCATTTGGACTGAAAGATGTAAAACTTGCTCGGGGTATTTCTCCTTGACCATCATAATCAAACCAGGGTCAGCCATAATCAGCGCGTCTGGTTTCATTTGAATAATGGGATCAAGATCAGCGAGAAAAGTCTTTACCTTACTATTGTGCGGCATGGTATTCACTGCGACAAAAAACTTTTTACCCAGTGTTTTTGCTTCTTGAATACCAATGGCTAAATTGTCATTCATAAACTCATTATTACGCGCGCGTAGACTATAACGAGGCTGACCCGCATACACAGCATCCGCACCAAAAGCAAACGCGTGACGCATGGTTTTGAGCGTTCCCGCTGGAGAAAGTAGTTCTGGTGCTTTCATTGAAAATTCCTAGTTCTGTTAAGCATAGTAATCAGGTTCATTACCTGATTTCCATTTGATATTACAGCCTAAAGAGGCTTTTTGTTCTTCAGGAGTATCTTGTCCATTTAAAAGTGCATCAACAGCAGCACGCATATCTTCACCTGTTGCGGCAATATCATTACGTGGACGTGAGTCATCAAATTGACCTCGATAATATAAATTATGCGAGGCATCAAATAAGAAGAAGTCAGGTGTACACGCTGCTTGATAAGCCGCTGCTACAGCTTGGGTTTCATCAAATAAATAAGGAAAGTTATAACCGTATTTTTCTACATCCTGTGCCATTTTTTCAGGACTATCCTCAGCATAATTTTCGACATCATTAGAATTAATGGCAATCACCTGCAAGCCTTTCGCTTGATATTCTTGGCTAAATTCAACAAAAGCTTCTTTAAGATTAACCACATAAGGGCAGTGATTACAGATAAACGCAATTAATACAGGCGTATCTGCAAATTGTTGTAATGAAATGGTTTTATTCGTTGCAGGTTCAATTAATGAAAATGAGGGGGCTTGAGTACCAAGCTCTAGCATCGTAGATGGTGTGCGCGCCATAAGTAAATTTCACTCTAAGATAAACGGAAGGCAATATATAATAGCTACTGCAATAATTCAAAAGACCTACTCAAGTACAATGTCATACAACATCAATTTGATTACAGCGATTATTTCATTAACGCGGTAGCAACTGAGAAAAACAACGAATTCCCTCAAACTCCTGTGTATCCTTTTGTCCCTGTTGAGAATCAGGTTGATCAATTGCTAACAAATGCTTAATACCATGAGCTTTAGCTTCTCGTAATACATGCAAATTATCATCAATAAATAAACTCTGTTCAGGCTTAAAATCTTGTCGAGTTGCTAGTTGATCCCAAAAGCCCGCTTCCTCTTTGGCAATGCCTAAATCATGCGAGGAAATAATTTCATCAAAATAAGTTTCGATCTTGGCATAAGCAAACTTTACTTTGACACAATCCCGATCCGCATTGGTTAATAAACTCACTTTAGCGGTGTATGTTTGTAAAGATTGTAGAAACAATTCAACATTATTACGAATTGAAATTTTTTCAGACATTTCATGTTTTAACGCAACAATATCTAACTCTAAACGCTGCGTCCAATAGTTAAGAGAATACCAATCTAAAGTCCCTTCTTTCTCTTGAGTTACGCGTCCCACTTCATATTTAGCTGTTTTTAAATCTAAATTGTTTTTTTCAGCAAAGCGTAACGGCACGTATTCTAGCCAAAAATGATTATCAAAATGTAAATCGAGTAATGTGCCATCCATATCTAGAAAGATATGCTCAATATTATTCCAATCAATGGAAATTGGGGTCAACATGCTAGTATCATCTCTTTGAAAAAAAATCCAGCATATCCGATAAAACGCTCATGACATCAATTTTTTAGAGATACTCTTATGAAAAATATTTTTTTAAAGCTTTTTTATTTAAGCTTACTTTGTTCGATACCTTCTCTTTATGCAAATGACAATGTATGGACTGAAGTTTCACTCGCACAGCGTAGTTCAGAGTCCTTATCATTTGACTTAATGCCCGAACGATACAGTCTTTACCGCTTAGATAAAGCGGCAATAAGCACACAATTAAATACCGTTGCACGGAGTAATAGCCTCAATACCATTACTGTTCCCTTACCGAATCGTGACATGATTGAGTTAATGGTGACAGAAACTTCCGTGATGGCAGCCGAATTAGCGGCTAAATATCCACAGATTAAAACCTACCGTGTCAGTGTAGTCGGTCGTCCGCGTGTGCAAGGTGTCATTGATGTCAATGAACAGGGTTTTCATGCCCTATTATTGATGGAAAATGGGCAGCGTTTATTTATTGATCCTCGCCAATCCGCTACAGGTGAAACTTATTATATTAGCTACTACGACCACGATTATCATCCAAGGAATAAACAAAAATCACAATGTCAGGTTGGTAATAAAATCAGCACAACCCTTTCATCATCCCCACTCGCACGAGTACCGATAGGTATCAAGCAACCCTTAAAAAGATCAGGTGTCAATTTAAGAACTTATCGTTTAGCTTTGGTGGCAACAGGTGAATATACAAGTTATCACGGGGGTACAGTTGCCTTAGCTCTTAGTGCAATGACAACCTCAGTGGCACGCGTTAATCAAATATTTGAACGAGATTTAGCGGTTAAATTGGAGCTAGTCGCCAATAATGATCAAATTATTTTTACTAATGCGGATACTGACCCTTATACTGATAATAATGATGATTTGAAATTATTAGAAACAACGCCTTCTGTTGTTAATAATGCCATTGGCTTAACCGCTTACGATATTGCTCATGTCATTACCAAGAATTCTGGCGGTGGGTTGGCCAGTTTAGGGGTTGTTTGTGATGATGCTCAAAAAGGAGAAGGCATGACGGGTTTATCTCAACCTGAAAATGATCCTTTTGATATTGATTATTTTGCCCATGAATTAGGGCATCAATTTGGCGCAGAACATTCCTTTAATGCTACGACTGGAGGATGTAATCGTAATAATTCGACGGCATGGGAAATTGGTAATGGTGTCACGATTATGGGTTATGCGAGTGTATGTGCAATAAGCAATGATGTTGCATCTAATTCAATTGCGCTATTTCATATTGGTAATATTCGTGAAATGACTCAGTTTATTGATGATCCCAGTGGCGGCTCAAGTTGTGGTACGAGTACGAGTTTAGGCAATCAACAGCCGAGCGCGAATGCAGGTAATGATTACACCATTCCCGCTGAAACTCCATTTCAGTTAACAGGTATAGGAACAGACGCTGATAGCAATACCTTAAGTTATACATGGGAGCAACTAGACTTGGGGCAACGCGCTGATATTAGTGAAGGTGACAAGGGTGATAATCCACTGTTCCGTGCTTTTCTTCCGAGTAGTGTTAATAGTCGTACTTTTCCACAATTAAGCAGCATCTTAGCCAATACCCAAAATAGTAATATTCAAGCTAGCAATGGGTTTTCCTTGGGAGAAATATTACCCAGCACATCCCGTTCACTTAACTTTACTTTTACAGTGCGTGATCAAAAAGGCGGTATTGCCGATGATGATGTCAAATTGACAGTTATTAAAACCAACTCACCTTTTAAAATTACTTCTCATACGACGACAGAAAGTTTAAGTGCAGGCGCAAGTACTCATGTGCTTTGGGATGTAGCAGGCACATCCAGTTCACCGATTAGTTGCTCTCAAGTGGATATTTCATTATCGATTGATGGGGGTAATAGTTTTCCAACTGCGTTAGCCAGTGCAACCAATAATGATGGTAGTGAGGTGGTGACTATTCCCAGTAGTACTAGCACAAATAGCAGTACCCGTTTAAAAGTGGCTTGTCATGATAATATTTTCTTTGATATTTCTGATATTAATTTAAGTGTGATAAATACAGGCACGAGTACCAATAGTACGGCAGCCAGTTTTGACGAGAGAGAGAAAAATCATGTCAATCACTTTAAACTTTCTTTAAGTGCAGCACTGGATGTCAAGGCCTCTGTCTCATTTGAAACACGGGATGGCAGTGCAATGGCAGGCTTCGATTATATTGCAAAAAAAGGGACAGCGACGATTGAAGTAGGTAAAACAGAACAGTTGATAGGGATCACGATTATTGGGGATAGTATCGCTGAAGGGGATGAAAGCTTTAGTTTAGTGATTACCAATCCCGTCAATGGTACATTTCCAAATAGTGTTTCGGAAGTCATTGCCACTCATACTATTTTGAACGACGATTAGTTGATAGGTGTGGAAAGTGGAATATGGCTGAAAACATAAATTAATGATTTGCAATTTATGTTTTCAGTGATTGAAACTACAGAAATCAGGGATTAAATAATCTGTCCTGGTTTCTTACGTTCGTAACCTCTTTCTTTTAATGCTTCAAGGTAGTTTTCCCACATAATATCGTGGGTTTCACCAAAGCGACGCAGTAAATCCCAACTGTATAAACCACTGTCATGATTGTCATCAAAGACTAATTGTACCGCGTAATTACCGATAGGCTCGATGGCTTTAATATTGACATCTTCCTTACCGATTTGTAGCGTACCTTGACCAATACCATGCCCTTGTACTTCCGCAGAGGGTGAATTCACCCGTAGAAATTCGCAGCTTAATTGATGGACTTCACCATCAGCCCAAGTAATTTCTAATACTCGGGATTTTTTATGTAGCGCTATATTTGTGGGAGTCATACTTTATTTACCTTTTAAAGAATATATCGACTTAAATCTTCATCTTTAACCAAATCACCTAATGACTTATCCACCTCAGCAGCATCAACTGTCATTGTGCTATCACAATCAGGAGCGGAAAATAAAACATCTTCGAGTAGACGTTCCATCACAGTATGTAAACGACGCGCACCGATATTCTCAGTATTTTCATTGACTTGATAAGCAATTTCAGCAATCCGTTTAACACCATCTTCGGTAAAATCTAAGTCAACCCCTTCTGTTTTCAGTAGTCCAACATATTGTTCGGTTAAAGAAGCATCGGGTTCAGTTAAGATTCGTTCAAAGTCATTAGCGGTTAATGCTCTCATTTCTACACGAATTGGCAGGCGACCCTGTAATTCTGGTATTAAGTCTGAGGGCTTTACAAGATGGAATGCACCTGAAGCAATAAACAAAATATGATCCGTTTTGACCATTCCATGTTTAGTGCTAACCGTACTGCCTTCAATCAAAGGTAATAAATCGCGTTGCACTCCTTCGCGGGAAACATCTGCACCACTGTTATTACCACTACGCACAACTTTATCAATTTCATCTAAAAAGACAATGCCGTTTTGCTCCACATTATCTAAGGCACGAATTTTTAATTCATCTTCATTAATTAACTTATGCGCCTCTTCTTCCGCTAAGACCTTTAAAGCATCTTTGATTTTCATCTTGCGGCTGGTCTTCTTTTCATTACCGAGGTTTTGGAACATTCCCTGTAATTGATTAGTCATTTCTTCCATGCCCGGCGGCGCCATAATTTCCACCCCCATTTTTGGCGCACGTACCGAAATTTTAACTTCTTTGTCGTCTAGTTTGCCTTCACGGATTTTTTTACGAAATTTTTGACGGGTACTCGACGGTGCAGCCGTACTTTTACCTGAATCCAACCAATCATCACCTTGTTGTGATTGAGGCGGTGGAATTAATATATCTAAAATACGATCTTCAGCGGCATCTTTAGCACGGTGTTTAACCCGCTCAACTTCCTGTTCACGCATGAGCTTAATGGCAATATCAGTCAGATCACGAATAATCGAATCTACTTCTTTGCCCACATAACCGACTTCGGTAAATTTGGTCGCTTCGACTTTAACGAAGGGTGCATCCGCTAGACGGGCAAGGCGACGGGCAATTTCAGTTTTACCCACGCCAGTTGGACCGATCATTAAAATATTTTTTGGGGTGACTTCATCCTTTAAGTTACCCTGTAACTGCTGTCGCCGCCAACGATTACGTAAGGCAATGGCAACAGAACGTTTTGCATCTTTTTGTCCAATAACATGTTTATCCAGTTCTTGCACAATTTCACGGGGGGTCATCGACATACTAAAGTCCTTATAGCTCTTCAATGGTGTGATTATGGTTGGTATAAATACAAATATCACCTGCAATATGCAGTGATTTTTCTACAATCTCACGCGCAGATAAATCTGTATTTTCAAGTAATGCGACAGCAGCCGATTGAGCAAATGCACCGCCTGAACCAATCGCAATTAAGCTATTTTCAGGATCAATAACATCACCATTACCTGTCACGATAAGCGAGGTTGTTTTATCTGCAACGGCTAATAGGGCTTCTAATTTACGTAACATACGATCACTACGCCACTCTTTGGCGAGTTCCACTGCAGCACGGGTTAGATTACCATTATGGGCTTGTAACTTGCCTTCAAAACGCTCAAATAAAGTAAACGCATCAGCCGTTCCTCCTGCAAATCCTGCAATCACCTTATCATTGTATAAACGGCGTACCTTACGGGCATTGCCCTTCATTACAGTATTACCGAGGGTGACTTGACCATCACCACCAATCACAACATTGCTGCCTCGACGAACAGAAACAATGGTTGTTCCTCTATATTGCTCCACTTCTATCATGCTCCGTGCGGAAATTTAAGACATAAAACTATGGGTTGAAAAGGGACTTTTCAAGATTAACCCTAAGGATTTAATCACCGCTGATCAAAATCAGCTTAGTAAGTTGATAATCGCTGCTTTTCTGACTCAATCCATGCTTTAGCTTGATTTAAAACTTCATCAGGTCTCTTGCCTTCGGTCTGAATTAATTCTCCAATATGTACCGTAATCACACCGGGCTGCTTGATATAAGTTCGACGCGGCCAAAACTCACCGGCATTGTGAATAACAGGTAAAACATTCTTTTTAGCATGAGTCGCCAAAACCGCTCCGCCTTTTTTATAAACCTGTGCTTTACCTTTAACCACTCGTGTTCCTTCAGGAAAAATAACTAAATTCGTCCCCGAGTCTAAACGCTGCTTACCTTGCGATTTCACCTGCTTTAACGCAGACATACCCGCTTTGCGATTAATCGTAATCGGACGAATTAAGCTTAAACCCCACCCAAAAAAAGGAATCCGCAAAAGTTCGTGTTTTAAGACCCATGTTAAAGGGGGGAAAATACTGGCAAACGCTAATGTTTCCCATGTCGATTGATGATTCGCCATAATCACAATCGTTTGATCTTTAGGGATATTTTCAGCCCCTGTCACTTGATAACTTAAGCCACAACTGATTTTTAACCACCATAGATTAAAGCGGCTATAAGGTACAATCAAAGGGTAACGTACCTTGTAAGGTAATAAGAGCAGTAGGGGAGTGATGAGACCATAAACAATGGTACTGCTAACAAAGCCCAGCCAAAAAAGAGTGGCACGCGTGCCTAGCCAGAAGGTTTTTAAAAGGTTCATGAGGTAAAGTATTCCTAGGTATCCAGTTCGGACAGATCATAACTTATATTTTTTTCTTTACAATATTTTTCTAAATCTTCATCACTGGTAAAATAGTCATCAGAAAAATCTTCTAATTCTTTTTCTGATGATTTAATATATTTCTTTTTTTAACTCGTAGCTAGAACTGCACTTTATAATTGTCTTTTTTTCCATAGAAATAGTCATTTGATGATTAGCCTTTAAATGCACTTTTAGAGTTTAAATACTCAATTTCTAGACTTGTGCTATTACGCCCTAATATTTTGTTTCGATGGGGGAATCGACCAAACTTCTTTATAATTTCTCTATGATGTTTAGCAAATCTAGCATTATCGGTTAAATTATACTTTTCATAGAAAAAACTGCTCGTTCTTGGTCTTCTAATTTTTCACTGTGCATAAAAGGCATAAATAAAAAGCTGAGTTTATCTGTCTCTATTTTTTCATCAAAATGACAGTTCACCGCTTTTAACGCAATAGCAATAGACTTTTTTTCAGATTGAAAGCTTTTCGCTTGACCTCGAAACATATTAAGGGGGAATTGATCCAGCAATATTATCAATGCTAAACACCCCTCAGGTGAAGATTGCCACTTGTCTAACTCACCATTCATCCCCATTAACCATAAATTTTCATATTTTTCTCTTATTTCTTTATCTAACTGAGGGGTTGAAGAGAACCAATGTTTTTTAATATTATCTGAGTACCAAAAATCTATTATTTCAATGTATTTCATCTATCTAGCCTAGGTTTGAAGGGAGGAAGAGAAGGATAAGACAAAAGTAGTTTTTTTGCTAATAAAAAGTGTGAGATTAATGGAGTAATCCCTATTTATCCGATGTTGCAATCTTTGTATTTTAAATATTGTTATCAACATTATTCCCCATTTCTAGAAATATTTTTGTCCTTTATTGAGTGAATGTTAATTTAATTCGCTTTGATTTTAAAGTATAGGAAAGTAAAATAGCGATATAAAGTATGGAGAACATACCATTATTAAAATAAAGATATTCAACTTCAATACGATCAATAGAATTAAATGTATATACATATATAATAATTAATGGAAAGTAAGAAAACTGATAAATTAGAAACCATTTAATAAAGATTACTCGCTTTGCCGCAAACAATATAAGGGTGATGATATTAATATATAATAAAGCAATACTAATCACAAAAAGTAATATTTTATGCCTCCAATATCCGTTTGAAATATCAGCTTCCTCATAATGCCCCATGAACAGAATATTAGAAGACTCTACGAGATACTGAGTATAAGAAGAATATATTCCTGATAAAATTATAATTAAAACAAGTATTAACCAACCACCCAGCCCAATAGGTTCTTTGGTCATATTCGTTTTCATTCCTATTTTATATTTTTTATTCATATTTTTTTGTCTATTATTTAATCGGTAAAATGCTATATCTAAATAATCAGTTAACTTGCTTGTAATTTTTATTAGATGATCAAGTTGATCACGATATTCTTATACACCGATTAGGTCAACGAATCCATGATAAACAATTACTTGCCTTAATTGGAAAATACCTTCGCACAGGCGTAAGTATCACTGAACAACCACCAGCTAAAGCAGGTGGGTTAGTATTCAAGTCACCTGAAGTAACCTGTACTGACAGTAGATGACTCTACAGACTTAACAGGATGTTATTTAATCAACTCTTAATAACCCATTGAATTTTCATTAATTTTCAAGGTTGAAACCACCGTCTTTTAGACGATCAGATTTATCTACGATACTCTAGGAACTCTCCTCTTAAAGGAATCAATCAATGGAATATCGTTATGGCAGCCATACCGTCTATAAAATCCAGTATCACTTTGTTTTTGTGACGAAATATCGTTATCAAGTCTGACGGGGGAATGTAGGTTTAAAAGTGCGAGAGTTGATCCGTCAAACGTGTCAAGCCTTTGAAATTGAAATATTAAAAGGCGTTGTGAGTCAAGATCATGTTCACTTATTTATTTCTGCGCCACCCACACTGGCACCGAGTGAAATGATGAGGCGCATTAAAGGACGAAGTTCCACGAAATTATTTCAAGCCTTTCCCCACTTAAAAAATCGCTATTGGGGTCGTCATTTTTGGGCAAGCGGTTACTTTTGTGTGACTTCAGGTGATTTGAGCGAAGAAAAAATCAAAGAATATCTTGAGCATCATTTTGAGCCTAAAGGTGATGACAACTTCAAAACTGACCCCTAAACGGGTCTATTCGACCCGTATCCGAGACTTTAGTCCGTAATACTAACCCACCTGCTTTAGCTGGTGGTTGTTCAGTTAGTGTAATTCTAACGGGGCTGCTGTTGAGCGGTGTCATCCTTTTTTAGCAGCCCCGATAGGGACGGATCGCGCGGTAGCGCGGTCCGTCCCTATCGCCGCACTCACGCGAAAACAGCTCAAGCAGATGCTTGTGCTAAAATGGAGCGGAGCGACTGTAGCACGAGTAGCTGATTGAGTTGGTTTTCGCATTGGTGTAGTGCCTTGTTAGTTGTTGATTTTTCACAATAATTCAGGAAACTATCAAGTTGCATGATTACTTTTCACAAGACGTATTTCTAAATTACATCCAACCGCAGTTGCATATTTACGAAGAGTTGATATTGAGGGCGAATGCTTTTTATTACCTCCTCCAGACTCTAAGCGTGCAATTGCTGGGGTTTTTGTTCCCATGCGATTAGCTACTTCTGCTTGGGTAAGCCCTGCTAAGGTTCTTGCTTTTAATAATTCATCAAAAAGAAAAAACTCCTCCTTTTGTGAATTATATTCAGACTCTACCTCTGGATTACTCAACATTTTTTTCTTTAATTCTTCATGTGTCAGCATTTTCTTTTACCTCTTTCATTCGTGAAATTGCTAATTTGAGATCATGTGTAGGTGTTTTTTCTGTCTTTTTGATAAAAGAATGCAGCATAACAATGCGTTTATTAACTAAAGTGCAGAAAAGAACTCTGCCAATACCTTCTTTTGATTTCATCCGAAGTTCAAATAACCCACCTTTCATTGCTCTTGTATGGGGCATACCAAGATTAGCTCCATATGCACACATACGTTCAGTAAGATGAATATACCTTGCCTGAATTCCTGCTGGAAAAGCTAGGATCTCACTCTGAAGCTCTTCATTGTAATAAATTATTTCCCATTCCATAGCACTTATTATTAACATATTTGTTAATAAATTCAAGTTTTATATTATTATCAGCAACATGCTCTTATTTTGGGAAGTTATTTAGCACTAATTCATAGATAGGTATTGTGCTTTTTAGATTTTACACAATTAATGAGTTTTACAGCCACATTTGGGAAATTAACTGGTGTTTGATTTTTTTACAACTAACGGGGCTGCTGTTGAGCGGTGTCATATTTTTTCAAAGCCCTGTGCTAGCGTAGCACAGGGCTTTGAAAAAGGATGACATCCGACTTTAATGTCTTGATAGGCGGAAGCGTGATAATGCAGAGTCTGTTAAGACGTTAAAGTAAGCGTAGAGCGAACTCAACAGCAGCCCCGATAGGGACGGATCGCGCGGTCCGTCCCTATCAGTTTAATAGACGGAATTCACTAATCGGTATATCTATGATTTCTATCAAACAGTTCGCCTCTAAATATTTAAAATACCCATTCCGATATATTCTGACTTAGGTTTCTATATCCAATAAGATATACCCCAATTCAGGGTAGTCTGCCTATAAAGCAGTCAAAAAACCCAGTTCATGGCACACATAACAAAACAGCAAACAAGTTAGCAAGCTCTAAAGTGTTGATTGAAACAACGAAAATAGAGCTGATAACCTCAATCAAATCTTACAAAAAGGATTGACGTATATGTCTACCCATTCTATTAAAAATAGTTCCTCCCCCTATTGCGTTAACCACTTAGATAACGGCTATCTTGCCGAGCAAAATATCTTTGAAGGCAACACCCTCAACCTTTTCCCAGAGCAATCTCATGAAGTTTATCGAAAATGTCTAATCTTTTTAGTCACTTGCCAGCTATCCAGCCGTTGTACCCGTATTTTTTGTGCTGCTTTAGAACAGACCATCGGTTTTGGTAAACTAGAAGATAATATCAATAGTTCCCGTTTAGAAAATTTAACTAAAATTCGGCATGATCATGCTATTTCAGCCCTACGCGAACTCGACCATAAAAACGTGTTAATTCATCGTCATGGCGGACAATTTCGTAATTGGATTTCAGTTAATTTTAATTTTGAATCATGGGGTGCAGGCGATAAAAATAGACAAGCCCGAAGCAATGATCCCCGTTTACTGATTTCTGATAAATATGCAGGACAAGCGGTTGATCAGGGTGTCAATTTAGGTGATAGTGAGCCAATAGAAACGGACGATAAAGACGCGCCAAACGAAGCGATTGATCAAGGCCGCGATCTGAATATTCAAGCAGACATCAAGCCAGAATCTAAATCTAAACCTGAATCCAAAGCAGAGCCTAAGCCTGAAAAGATTGAAAATGCTTTCCTGTCTGCACTGAGTAATATTGAAGAAAAGTTTAGTCATCAATTACATAGCGTTGTCAGTCAGTTAGACGATATTAAACAAAAACTACAAACTCCGAGCATTGATAACAACCCTGTTGAAGCGGATTCTGTTCAATCTACTCCAACTCAACCAGTATCCTCCGATTCTGTTCAACCTACTCAAGCTCAACCGGCATCAATATCCCAATCCGAAAACAGCGTTAACGCCGTTTCTGCCGCGATTAAACAAAGTATTCAACAACCTAATCAGAAGGGTCTGACCATATTGGACTATGCTTTTCCAATGCAAT
>WFRR01000053.1 GCA_015486375.1 Thiotrichaceae bacterium | reverse complement strand
TGTGATTGTCGTTTGTCCGCTGTCTTTTTGTATCACTGTAGACTGTTTTCTGTCGTTGTTGTGGTCTGTTGCTGTTTTTTTGTAAACTGTTTCTGTTTTATTGTCGTTTGTCTGTTGTGTATGCCCCAAACTGGGTTTTTCTATCTATTTTAGTCAGAAAAACCTAAGCTGGGTTATATCAAAGTGGATATAAAAACCTACTTTGGGTTGCCTCTAAATGGGTATAAAAACCTAAGTTGTGTCTGTCTATTGGGTCTATAGCAAAAAAGTCTGTGATATGCCTATTTAATAGATAATATCTTAATATAAGACTATACTTATGGACTGAATTAATAATTTAAGTCATTAATGACTAGGAGAAATAATATGGCTGATTGGCGTCAAGTAGCAAAGGTATGCATATTAGGTGATGGACACATTAGCAAGAAAGAAGTTGAAATTTTACGTAAAGTAATTTTAGCAGATGATTCTGCCAATAAAAGTGAAATTAGCTTCTTAAACGAGATAAAAAGTGAAGCTAAATCATCAGTACAAGACTTTGATATTTTAATAGAAGACTGTAATAAATTAGCAAAGTAGCAAAATAAGATGGTAGCTTATTGTTAATATTCAGTGAGCCAGATCTTAATAGGTTTGAGACTAAGAACACTCAACGGCTGTTTTTAATCTCAAACGTGACCTTAAACGCCTCGATATACTATCAACAACAACATTAAGCAGTGCAGTAATAACAATTAAAATAATGGCTTTATCCAGTCGTAAATCTTGTATGGCACTATCAATATAAAAGCCGAGGGTCGCAATTCCGAGTATTCCAAGTATTGCTGATTCACGTAAAATAATTTCCCAGCGGTAAAATAGAAAAGCTAAAAACTGTCCATAGAGTCTTGGCAGTAACTCATAAAAATAACGATTACCCCCTTTTACGGTATCAATTCTTAGCGTAATTTCATTACTATAACGGCCGATTAGATGTCCAATAATGGCACCATTGTGCATTGCAAGCGCAATAATGGCGGGAAGCATGGAAGGTCCCCATAATTGTAAAAGGATATAGGCTAAAATATATTCGGGTGTCGAACGCACAATAACTAAAAAGGTGTGTCCCATCGTTTGCCCCGTTTGTTTAAAAAAGTGACTGGAAATCAGTGGGAAAAAAAGCAAGGTCAGTATCGCAGTGATCACTAATGCAATTTGGGTCAAAATTAATGTATTGGCGATTCCCGGTAGTGCTTGAGTTAGAAACAATTCATTAAACCATTGTCCTAATTCGACTAGACCTTCTCCATTACGAATAGGCGTTGGAATAATATCTTCAGTGAAAAATCTAACCATATTTTCAGACGATATTTCACTGTCATTAGCAATAATAAAAGGGGAAACCAGTATATAAAAGGGTAATAGTTTGGGTCTAAGCCAATAGCGTATCGTGGCGATAATCAAGTAAAACAGCAGCAGCAGCCCCCATACCTCGGTGTAGTTTCCCTCTAAAAAAGCGGAGCTTAATAAATAGCCGACCGTTGGCAGTCCTACAAATCCTAATACGGTACTAGAGCGTAATGCACATTCCAAACGGTACAGTGTGTAAGTTTTAAAATGAACCCATAAGTCGGGTAAGCGAGCATAGAAAAAGACAGAGATAACGGAAGTCTTAGGGTCAACTGCTTGTAAAGCTGATTTATCGCCTTCTTCTAAAATTTCAGCATAGATTTTGGCAAAGGTCGCGGCATAGGGAAGCCCAATTGCTAATAAGCCCGTCAGTGGGTGTAAACCAAAAATCTGTAAAAATATTAATGCCCAAAACAGTTCATGCACAGCACGGACTAAAGCACAAATGGTGCGAACCAGTCGCCAGTGAAAAACTAGCGCAAGGGCAAATCCAACTACACAACCAAAGACGACCCCTAAAATAGCAAAGGCTAAGGTTTGTAAAATGGCATCGCCGATGTCTTTATAGTGCGTCCAGTCGGGTGAAAATATTGCTAGAAAGAAACGGCTCAGTTCTCCCCACGGTTCAAATGTGCTGATTTCTATATCAGCAACAAATAAACTCCCGACAGCAATAAAAATAAATACCCAACTGACATTCCATGCGGCGGAATGCTTGTATGGCTTACTCGGCATAGAGAGCTAATAAATCTTGTGATGCGAGTTTATGGCTGGGTTGATCTAATACAATTTTGCCTTTTTCTAAGCCAATAATGCGATCACAAAAAGCTAAGGCGAGTTGTGTATCATGCATCGCTAAGACGACAGTGGAAAAGTGATTGCATAATTGTCTGAGTACCACTTGAGATTGTTTTTCATCAACAGAGGAGACAGGCTCATCCGCTAATAGCAGGTTGCCACCTTGGAAAAGGCTGCGTGCAACCGCTACCCGTTGTTTTTGCCCACCTGATAATTGTCCAACAGGGCGAAATAGATAATCTTCAAGTTGTAGCTGAGACAGAATAATGCTAATACGTTCAAGCGGTTTTTGCCATGGGCGCACCAGATTGACGATGTTGTACCATGTTGAGTTCTGGTTCAATTGACCCATATAGACATTATGGTATACCGAGAGATGATTGACCAAGCCGTAATCTTGCGGCACTAAGGCGGTATTGTCTGAATAGCGTTCATAGATCAGTTTCAGCAAGGTAGACTTTCCCGAGCCACTATGTCCGATCAGGGCAAGCTTTTCGCCTTTTTTCACCGTTAGCTCAATATTATGCAGTGTCTTAATATTTTGATAACTGACGTTTTCCGATTTTAAGAAAATCAATCAATTAAGCCTATGCTTTTCGCTGTATCAACAATGGGTTGATAATCGCTATTTTCAGCTTTAATAAAACCGCTACGTGGAAATTTACTTAACAGTGCTTCGTCTTTTAAATCGAGTAAGGCAGCTTGTACTTTTTTACTAAAACCTTCGCCCCAGCTTGCATCAACATCACCGCGTATCGTCCATTGGTAATCAGGATAAGCGGGTGTTTTCCAAATAACGGATACTTTTTCAAGATCAACTTTACCGTCTTTAAGTGCTTTGTCCCAGACTTTGAAGTTGACTGCACCAATTTGATAAGCCCCCGTTTGTACCAATGCAATGGTGCGAGAATGGTTACCACTAAAGCCGACACGCTTGAAGATAGCGTCCGTTTTCTTATTGAAAGCTTTTTCAATATAAAATTGTGGCATTAAACGTCCTGATGTAGAACCTTTAGAACCAAATGTAAAGGTTTTACCCGCAATGCCTTTAGGTAAATCATCCCCTTTTTTAAGCCCCGTGCTGTGATGAGCAATAATATAGCTATGAAACTGAGTATCTTCAATACCTTGAGCGATAGCTTGTGAGTCAGTCACTCGTAATCTGGCTTGTACACCTGATAATCCACCAAACCAAGCAAGCTGTACTTGATTGTTACGGAAGGCAGTAACCACCGCAGAATAGGATTTTACGGGGACATATTTGACGGGAATATTAAGTTTCTTAGAGAGATAATCAGCCATACCCGAAAAACGTTGTTTTAAACGCGTTTCGTCTTGATCAGGAATCGCGGAGAAGACCAGTGTTTTTTGTGTGTCTGCGGCGACTAGTGTCGTCGAAGAAATTAACGAGAAAAGTATCAATAAGGTGCTAAGAATAATAGTTTTTTTCATAAATAGAGATGAGTAATGAGGGTTACAAAAGGAGAAAATAGGGAGGATTATAACCAAAAATACATTAATATAATTAATTTAGTGATGGAAATAGGTTTATGACACAATATAATTTCAGTGCAGGTCCTGCAATGTTACCGAATGATGTGCTTCGTCAGGCTCAAGAAGAAATGTTAGATTGGCATGGCACAGGTATGTCAGTCATGGAAATGAGTCATCGTGGTAAAGATTATCAATCTATTGCGAAACAAGCGGAAGCTGATTTACGTGAAATAATGGCAATTCCTGATCATTATAAGGTGCTATTTCTACAAGGGGGTGCAAGTAGCCAATTTGCAATGGTACCGATGAATTTATTCTGTACCCGAAAGATACTGCATGCAGATTATATCAATACAGGGATTTGGTCAGCAAAAGCGATTCAAGAAGCGACAAAATATGGTGAAGTTAATATTGCCGCCAGTTCTGAATCGAGTCAATTTACTACGATTCCCGCTTATGATACATGGCAACTACGCAAGAATTCGGCTTATGTACATTACACCCCGAATGAAACCATTGGTGGCGTTGAGTTTCAGTCCATTCCTGAAACAGGAGATGTGCCTTTAGTGGCTGATATGTCTTCAACGATTTTATCTCGTCCGATTGATGTGTCTAAATTTGGTTTAATTTATGCAGGCGCACAAAAAAATATTGGCCCAGCGGGCTTAACTTTAGTGATTATTCGGGAAGATTTAATTGGGGATGCCATGATTGATACACCGACCATGTTCAATTATGCAATTCATGCAAAAACTAATTCAATGTATAACACACCTGCAACTTATGCATGGTATTTATCAGGTTTAGTATTTCAATGGATTAAAGAAAAGGGCGGCTTAACTGCAATGTCTACTTTAAATGAGACTAAAGCCACAAAACTTTATCAAGCCATTGACCAATCTGATTTTTACAGCAGTCCTGTGGATAAAAATTATCGTTCATGGATGAATATCCCTTTTCATTTAGCCGATAAAAATTTAGACCCGCATTTTCTTGAGCGAGCAGAGCAAGCAGGTTTATTTAATCTTAAAGGATACCGTTCGGTAGGTGGAATGCGTGCCAGTATTTATAATGCTATGCCCGAATCAGGCGTGGATGCCTTAATTACCTTTATGCAAGATTTTGAGAAAACCCAAGCATAATAAAAATTTGATGCTGAAATAGTCGCTATCAAGCTGTCATATACTCAATTGTTCTATTTCGATGTAAATTATTCTGAAATAAAAAACAACGACTATGGACTAAAGTCCATAGTTTCAGGTTACGACTGAAAGTCGCAGTTTCGGCTAAAGCCGACTAGAAGCTATCTGTCTAAAAGACAGTTTAAAGTTGACTTAAAGTCAGTCGATACTAAAATTATCATCATTATGG